>JAKSCJ010000377.1 GCA_022360675.1 Lysobacterales bacterium | reverse complement strand
CAAATTACCGTACAGATCATAGCGATAATCAATATCGAAATACGGTTGTGGCTGTACGCTCGCCGAAGCGGGCACACCGGCCGAAACCGCACGCATTTGCCAAGTACTGGGATGATAAGCGAAGAATTGTTCACTACCGTTACCGTAGCGTTCTTTCTCTACCTGCCCTACCGGACTCATACTCACCACCCGGCGCAAGAACTCATCGCTTCGCTCAAAGTGCTCAGAGTGGCCCTCGGTGACCAAATAGCCTTGATCATCGTAGGCGTTATACAAACGAATATGCTGACCAGGCCAAGTCATGGCAAAGGGTCTAGCGAAGTAGGGATCGTTCTGTACGGTAGCTAAGTAGGTTTTAGGATCGGCCGCTTGGCGTGGGTTCACCGTTGTGCTGTGACCGGCTGGACGCAGATCACTATCGTAGCGGTGGCGGCGATCGTAAATACGCTGGAACAACGGTGCTTGGTTAGTACCACCAATCATCAGATCTCGTACTTCTCGGCCCAGCAAGCCTCGTACCGTGCGATTGCCACTGACGGAAGCATCGTTATCGTAAGTCCAGCGATCGACCACACGTTGGAACTGCCCCTGCCCCGCATCACGCTCGGTTAAACGACCCAAGCGATCATAGCTAAAGCGAATATTGATATTCCGTGCATCGGTTTGGTTGACCAACTCGCCCAAACCGTTGTAACTGAACACCCAATCTCCCTGGTTGGGGTCATTCATAGCCAAGCGCTGACCGAAGGCATTGTATTCAGCGTAGATACGGTTGAATTCCACATCACGAATAAAGGCCGGGTAGCCCTGGCTGTCGTGGCGGTATTCCGTCCATTCGCCATGGGCATCACGGGTACGCAATAGCTGGCCGCCACTGCTGTACACTCGCTCGACACAGAACATCGCGCTGAGATCATCACCCGCATTGGCCGTTTTGCACGTATTGGTATCGTTTGGTATCCGATCACCTACAGTAATTCGTGTTTGAAGGCCGTCGTGGGCGTAGTAGGTCAATAAATCGTCTACCGGAACCGTGGCACCTACTCCCGCATGGCGCGGTTGGGTTTTCTGAACCGGGCGTGCCAGCACATCATAGGTGTAGTTTGTCCAATAAACGGTATCGCCTAAATATCGTGGCGCAGCTTCTTTGGCCATTTGGCCACGCGCATTGTATTGATTCTGTGCGACACTCCAGCGCCGACCTGTACCTTCATTATTAAAACCACTAGTGGCGCTGGCCCAGGTGCGATTCAGGCGATCGATCAGCTGTAGTTGCTGCGGCGCGCCATCGGTGTGCTGGCGAACACAGTACACAGCTTCAGCGATATTCAATCCCGCCACTTGGCAGCTTGATTCCGACGCTAATTGATATCCCATACTGGTGCGTGGTGCGTAGTGGTTATCGGTATCGTCAAAATCAGCGTGCGCTACTCGAGGGAACCAGTTGCGAACTTCACGCCCAAACGCGTCGTATTCCATACGCACCCTTTGGCCGTTGGTATCGACCATTTCCATCGGATTACCTTCACGCGGCTCAACGGTGGTTTGCGTTTCGTGTCCTAAAGCATTACTTACACTAGCTACAAAGTAACCATCGTTGCTGTAGCTGGTGCTTGTAACCCTCTCCTCTATAAGTCCGTTATCTTGGCTGGGATCGTTGGCAGCAACCGTAATACGGGTGGGGTTGCCATACATCGCACTTGGAATGCCAGTCGCTTCATACTGTGTTCTGATTCGCGAGAATTGCACCCCAGAAGGCGTACTGGAGCAGGTGTCAGAATAATCTGCAGCCACGTTTAGCACACAACTGGGCTTACGTAAAATGGAGTTCCAAGACATCACCTGAGTGGTCGTCTTGCTTGCTTGTGCATCGGCAAAGCCGCTTTCATTTAATGCCAGGTCGCGAGAGTAGGTCACTGTACTCGTCGAGACTTGGCGGTCTAAACGCCCCAACCACCAACTTGAAGTGTTATTGGTGTATTCATAGCTCGACTGCTGCTGTTGTATTAACGCAGGAAAGAGCATTGAGCCAATATAATCTCCTGACTGGGTTGTCTCAGCGAGCAAATTACCGTATGCATCGTAGCTGCGATTAAAGCTACTGGATGAGTTATAGTTCTCACCTGTGTTTGGTTCACGCGAAATCGTATGGGTATCGCTGACCAAAACCTGATAGACATTAGCCTCTTGTGAAGAAGGTGCCGTATCTGTAGCGATACCGCACTCGACGACCAATGCACCCAGCTCATTACGGCAGGCCCAACTGGTAGCCGACACACTTAATGCTTGACTTTCAGGAGCAGATAAGGGGGTATCCGCCGGGAACACGACACTTTTATGCAAGCGCCCTGCCAATGGGAACACTTGGTGAAAGAAGGAAACCGTGCGCAGATCGTTAGCTGGGTTATCCAGGCCTGCATCTGGAGTACGAATATGGTCTTCACTCAGAATTTTGCGGAACCCCTGGAAGCCACGGCCTTGGTTATTAAAGACCGCCTCCTCGTACCCGTAGTAAGTTCGATTGGTTTGATCCTCACCATTAGCAACCAAGCCATTGGTGGTTTCCATTTTAGAGACCACATACATACTCGATTGGAAATAGAAGTAATGCTCTGATTGATAATCGTACAGACTATCGCCGCTATCACGATCGGGCAGGCTGTATAGCGGCATACTGGTTTCAGAGCTTACTCGCTCGGCAGATAACGGCAGGTATTCCCACAAGGTTTCATTATTAAACCCATCCTCAGCCAAACTCAAAAGATCCAAAGCAAACTGCGGAAAGGCCACCTGCAGCCGATTCTGGTAATAACCACGCCCGGTATCGGACAGGCCACCGAATAAATGACTATACGGATACTGCCCCGCAAGAGGTGTGATATCACAGCGGTTGCTCAAGCTCGGGCCGTTGGGTCCGATCACGGGAGATTCAATACAACCGACAGCGCCATAAACATTATTAAGGCCATCGCCAAATAGATCATCACCTCGCATTCCTCGCGCTGATACCAACCCGGTTTCATCCGAGGTGCGCTCCTCTATGCGATAAACACCATTCTCATCGGCAGTGAACTCTAGTACTGACATTTTATAAGTGGATCGATCTTGACTACCTTTACCAGACCGGTAGAGATCGCACACATCACTACCCTGCGGGCAGGTCAGTTGCTCCCAGCCAGAACCATCGGGCTGGGCCGGACAATAGCTAACGGCCTCCTCATTAGAGGCAAACTGCCCTGGCAAGTAGCACACCGCTTCATGAATTTGGCGCGGTACCATCAAATCACCACGGCCATCATTATTCCAATCAACCGTTTGTGTCAGCCCCGCATACGTAGGCGACGGGATACCGATAGCACCACTAACCCGCTCAATGCCCACACAACTATTCGTATCCACCTGTGCGGTAAATAAATGATCTCGATGTCCGGTATTGAGCTGATAGAACCAAGATCGATTAGGATGCGTACCATCTGCATTGGTGACAGTTAAACATACACCACTACCGCCACCATCCATGTAAACAAAATCTTGTAGGCCATCACCATTAATATCAACAGGCAGGTAATAGTTTAATAGGGGATCAAAAGCGAGATCGATCTGCGGGTAGCTGACGTTATCTGGTAAACGCTCGATAAAATCACTAACCACCCGAATATCATCAAAATATGCTGTCAGCGCATCACTCGGCATGCCCTCGGTTATCGTCACACTTGAACGCTGTAGATCATTAAATACAACGGCCGCCATGCCAGCATTAATTTGATCGCGAGGGTCGATGGTGCTGGAAGGGTCTGCTTGAATCAGAATATCGACGGCACCATCGCCATCGAAGTCACTCAACTGCGGTTGACGATAAGTTAATAACGATGAGCCTGAGCCATTACTTTCAAATTGAGGGCTTTCAACAATGAAAGGTCCTGCAAAGGGAATTGAGGCGGTGGTTTGTGTGCGCACTGCGGCATCGGACTCTACGTTGATGTAGAGCTGCAGTTGGTTATTCTCTCCTAAGACCAAGAAGTCTTTTTGGCCATCACCATTAAAGTCGGCGATATGTGGTGTATTAGCCGGTAAGCGAATAACCAGGTTCTCATCGTTATTATCATCGGGATCGCCAACGCCAGGCCCCTCCTGCCCTTCGATAATATTGGTGGTCACATCGGTAGGACGCACGTCAAACATCATGTTGAGATTGCAGCTCTCAGATTGACTCTCGCAATCACTCCAAGTACCACCCGCTTTCCACTGAGCGATGGCGTAAACATAATCGTCGGGATCCGACGGTGTCGTTTCATTCGGTATTGCAACTAGGAAATCACTGCGCCCATCGTCGTTAAAATCTTGATCTCCGCGATAACGATAGCTAGTCAGAGCTGCCGCAACGCCATTACTTAGGCGCATCTTACCGAGAATGTCACCATTAGCATTGACTCCTACCAAGTAGGCTTTACCATCAATACTCATGCGCATTTCACGCACGCCATCGCCGTTGTAATCACCTAAAATATCAATATCGGGAGCCGCAAAATCATTTTGCCCCCAGCCTTCTGCACCATCATATTCAAAACCGCTGCTATCGATATAAGCGCCGCCACTATCAGCCAGCTTCTCAAAACTATAGTGCGGTTGTATTGAATTCCACTCGAATGTGGTGGGCCGTAGACATTCCGCAACACCATCCAAATAAGCACACTCGGTAACTTGGCTTAATAGCAAACGTTGAGTGGCATTACTAGCAATGTAATCCAATGAGTATTCACGCACTCTTCCATCGGCGGTGCAGCCATTCACATCCGAACAAGTAGTAATGGTGGTTAGGCGCTTAGTTTGACGAGTAAAGTAGCCAGCTTGCCAGGACTCAGCATTATCACGCACCGAGCCCGCATCGGAATTAGCAATACGGTCTTGATAATCGAATTTCACCGCTCGATTACCTAATTCTTCTCCAAATCCGGTATAGCGAATCTGACTGAGCAGAAGTTCACCATCACCAAAGTTAATGTATTGATAATCTACTCGGTTCCCTGCTGGATCTTCTTCCAGATTCAACATCCAGCTCGAAACTACCGCGGGTAAGGTTGCACCAACAGCGCCCGTGGGACGAACCTGTGAAGATACCGCTACGCCATATTCACGATAAATATTGTCTTTACCCTCTACCGTGAACTGTAAACCCACACCAAGCGCATTAGCTTCTTGCCCATTACCGCCCAGCATACGAATGCGTGCGTAAGCGTCGATTTCGGTGCGGTATTCACCATTGTTATCCCAATAGTCCCCACCATTCACCCGAATTAGTCGTTGACCATCCAAACATAGGCGATCGGTTTCTGCATATTGCACACCAATCGTATTACCATCTTGAGCGACGGTCATGGGACAGCGATGAATCGATGAGCCCGTCGCTAAAGACCAACCCATGCCAGCAACACCGTTTCCACCACGGCTGTTGTAGCTCAGGGCAACTCCGGGCACCATACCTTGGCGGCCAGGTGGTAAATTAATGGGAATATGGTAGGTCGCAGCTCCGCCACTAGTGCCTGGAGAAGCGGCCACCACACCCACTTCAGGATCATGCGCTACTATTGAGTGTAATTGCCCCGAGTTGCTCGATAAAGGTGGCGCGATATCTTCCAGCTCGGGTAAGTTAGCAACACCAATGGCCCCTATTTTGAGGTTATTGGAAACGGCTATGACTTCTTCGGGATTCCAGCCAACACCAGGGAAGCGATCGTTAATCAGGAAGAAACGATAGGTGCCCGATTTATCATCGAGTTGATCCAAAACACAACGATAGCGCTCTACCACAAGATCATATGGCGGAACGGTTTGACATAGGCTCTCTATGGGTTGCGGTACCGCTTGGTCTTTTTGGTAAAAGACGACTGCATTTGGATAATAGTCATCGGTAAACCAGGTTAACTCGATTTCACAGAGCGCATTAGCACTGGTGTCAATGCAATGGCCATTTTCTTCACCATCGATAAAGTGACGAATATCATTATAGCTAGCGCCACGGTAAATATTTCTTAGGTCAGAGGGTGATCCATAATCCAGTGTTGCAAAACGCTCGGTGGTTTGATACTTGAAGTTAAACCAGGCCTGACCGAGATTAAAGTTTTCTTCACTAAATTGACGACCGCCACCAGCAAAATGTCCATTATTTGCAGGATCTAGTTCAAACGTGTGTTGTGTAATATCGTAGTCATCGGGCTTAGTTTCTGTTGGTGCAAACCCAGTGTCTACCGCGTAGAAGTAGTTTTGATGGTTACCCGGTATGCCATCGCTAATATAGTCTAGATAATCTGTACCTGGCCTTTCGCACTCATTCGCTTCTAGCTCGCCATGGCCGGGCATACCGGGTTCATCCTGATCGCGGCAGGATTGTGCAAGGGCATAGATCGGGCGATTTTCGGAGTCGTAGAAACCCACCATCATGCCCTCAAGACTCAGGTTAATCCAATTCATGACGATGAATTCTTCATCAATGAATATGCCGTCACCGTCGGTATCTGGCCCCCATAATCCACTAAGGTAGTCTTTCGGGTTCTCTTCACCAAAAACGCAGTTTTCCTCAGTGGGACGACACATACCTGAGATTTCAAAATTACTGATCTGCAGCGGTACTGACGGATCGATTTCTGGCATCCCAGGTACGTCTAAGTGAGTAATCGTCAGCGACGCCAGGTTTCTATCCTCATTAAACTGTACGACGAGATCAGCAGCGTGAATAAGGTTCTCTTGGCAGTCGCGTACGTCATCCTCAACACTACATGTTGGTTTTTGGGGATAATACATTGCGCCTGAGAAAGACTCATTGTTGTCATTCAGTTTAAGCTCCGCATACATCCATATTGGCGACCATTGTCCATTGATAATTTGGTATGAACCCCATACAGCAATCAAGTCGTAGGTGTTGCCATAGTTCTCGTGAACCGATGGATAACGCAGACCACTGGACCAATAAAAATACCAACCAGTACCCGCTAGATCTGGGTTCCACCATAAGCCCGGATTCAAAACATTAGGGCCGCCTGCCGTGGGATTTAAAGTGTCATCAACAGCTAGCGGATTATTACCTTCAATCAGTAAACTGACAGGGTCACTACAATTATGGCCGGTACCGCAAGCTCGCACCTCAATTTCATACACTGACAACGGGTGCCCGTTAACGGTTAGCTGGCTTGGGTGTAATAAATTCAGTTCATCGGGAGTGACAAAACGATTATTTTCAAGATGATCGTTAGTTGCATAGAAAATAAAATGACTCCAGCTTAAGGATTGATCTGGCTGGGCAATTACTTTGACATCGAAATAATCTGGGCGTCTAAACAATGACGATGCGGACTGCAAACCCAAATGTAAACGGATCTCTCCATTAACAGCATCGCCACTAGTATCGAAAGTCCAGCCCGAGCGATTTGCATCGATACCAACCACCTGTTGGTCTGCCCCCATCACGATATTTGGCGTAAAATCTGAAGGGTCCGAGCATTCGTCAATACCGTCGCGTACATTTCTACATGCACTCACACGATAGCGATAAGACGCCATGCGCTCACGGTCAATAGCAACCGATTCTTTTTCTGTGAAAAAGACGCGATTCGTCATGCTAGGCTGAGTATCGCCCTGTTCTAGAGTCAATACTTCATTAACGCGGTAATAGTCGACAGTTGAGCTATTAGCTGGCGTCCAACTCAATCGCATGGAGTTAGCGCCTTGCTCCGTAACCGCAACATTGCTTGGTTCGCCGAGGCTTCCAACTACAGATTGAACAACGCTAATTGAGCTTCTTGGTCCGCAACGGACGAGTGAGTTGTTATTTACGCACGCACGTACATGATAGATGGGGTTCGTGTTGTTACTCGTAAGAAACTCATCGGATAACCATTGGTCAGGGAAATCTCCAGGCATCACCGGAACCGTAAATTCAGAAGCTTCTCCATTCTTCGCCGCTGCGGGTTCAATTAAAAAATATTCAGGCCTTTCAAAAGCGATTTGACCATTAACCGTATCGGTTGGATACGACCAAACAAGCTCAAAACGACCGGCACTTTCGTCAATCCATTGAACATCAAGGCCCGTTACTCTAGTTAAGCCAAAATCAGCAGTAACGATTTCGCCAGCATCGCCGCATTGTTCAGCGACACAAGCTTTAATTGCAAATAAATGAAAATCAGGCGAGAGATGGCTTGCCAGATATTGATTGTTTTGGCTTCCTTCTACAACCAACGTACTGGACCCACCAGTACTAGCAACGGCTAGAATTTCATACCGCTGCACATTCCATTCAGTAGGCACTGCATCCCATTGGAACAGGAACTCGTTAGTGCTGGTACGTGTGACATAAAAATTAGAAACTTCATCGGGGCGGCAATAATTTGGAAACTCAAAATTAAAGAAGGGTGTAATACACTCACCGCCTGCAGATTTTTTGCTATCACAACTGGGAAGGTTACTCAAAAACCATGTTTCCAGCGCTTCTACATTCGAGCAAGACATGTAGGTATTACCACCAAGTAACAACGCGGACGATATACCTGAATGCTCGATTCCATTACGAGCATATTCTAAGGCTGGAAAAGCAGCCAGATCATCAGTATTTTTTTGAAGACTTAAGTCAAGGTAAGCAATCGATTGGGGTAGATCTAGCAGGCTTTGTGTAACCGATAGATTAATGTTTTTCAGCGATAATACCGATAAAGAGGGTAATGCTCCAAGGTTTATCGATTTATTGCCATTTCCCAATGGGTTGTTATCAGCATAGAGATAGCTGAGCCCTGGTATGTTTAGGACGGACTGCCCGCTAGCGGGAGTTAACGTGCTTATTTGATTGCTGGAAATATCCAAAACCAGGAGTGCATCTCGATCCGGATTATTCAAATCAGGAATTGCAGCGAGCCCCATATTAGCT
>JAKSCJ010000406.1 GCA_022360675.1 Lysobacterales bacterium | reverse complement strand
AATATCCATGGACTTCAGCGAACGGTACGCAAAAACAACTGATGGCCGCGCATTTTATCACCAATGCCGGGCCGGTATTGGAATAGGCAGTGGGCCCGCCATGCCATACCCAACTCGCCAGCGTTGCAAGCAGCTAACTCAAGCCTGCGCGTAGCTTTCTAACAACTGCTCCATACGGCCAAAAACCTCATCGATCACACCGGCTCTGGGTAAAAAAGTCACCCGAAAATGGTTGTGGTAAGGCACATTAAAGCTACTACCTGGCACCAGTAACACATGTTGTTGCTCCAACATATCCATGGCAAAGCGGTGGTCGTTAAAGCCGGGCAGCTGCTCGGAATCCACACTGGGGAAGGCATAAATAGCCCCACGCGGAGCCGAGAGTTGTAAAAACTGGCTTTGGCGAACCGCATTGATCACCGCCTCGCGGCTACGCGATAAACGCCCCTCTGGCGCAATGAGTTCACGAATACTCTGATAACCACCCAGCGCCGTTTGCACCGCCCATTGGGCGGGCACATTGCTGCACAAGCGCAAGGCCGACAACAACTCCACCGCATCCAGATACTCACCCGCATGGCGGCGATCACCCGAAAACACCGCCCAACCCACGCGATAACCACAAGCCCGGTACACCTTCGATAAACCACCAAAGCTCACGCACAAGGTGTCGTGCACCAAGGTGGCCATGGGAATAAATTCGGCATCGTCAAACAAGATTTGATCGTAGATTTCATCGGCAAACACCACCAGTTGGTGTTTTTCAGCCAAACGCGCCAGCGCTTCCAAAGTGACGCGATCCATCACATGGCCGCTGGGGTTATTCGGATTAATCAACACCAAAGCGCGAGTACGCGGGGTAATTTGCGCCTCGATATGTTCTAGATCGGGTGCGAAACTGCGCTCGGGCGGGCAATCGTAATGCACCGCTTTGCCACCATTGAGCACCACTGCCGCCGTCCACAAAGGGTAATCGGGACTGGGCACCAGTACTTCGTCACCCGGATTCAATAAACCGCGCAAGCACAGGTCAATGAGTTCGCTCACACCATTGCCAATAAACACCTGCTCGGCACTCACATCCAACACGCCACGGTTTTGCTGTTGCATCACCACCGCTTCGCGGGCCGGAAAAATCCCCTTTTGATGGGTGTAAGCCTCGGCCTGACTCAGGTTTTCGATCATCGCCAAGCGCATGGTTTCGGGCGTACGGAAACCAAAGCGCCCCGGATTACCCACATTCAAGTGAATGATCTCGTAACCTTGGCGCTCCATTTGCAGGGCGCGTTTGGCCAAAGCGCCACGAATCTCGTAGCGCACCTGATCCAAGGCTTGGCTGGTGGCAATGTTTTTTATGCTCATGATTTAGCGAGTCTTTCAAAACTTAAAGCATCAAACAGCATTAAACCCCAGAGCGCCACACAATCCAAGCCGGTGTGTCAATTACATAAACCAAGCTTAGGCTTGTTGAAAAATCCCCACCGTTAACGGTGTTTTTTTCTGCCAACGCAAGCCAAACAATGGCCGCAGAATATTGACTCGACGAATCACAAACTCGTGCAAAACCAAACACCCCAAGATCGTCAACGACACCAACAAGATTGGCTCTAACACCGGTGCCCAGTGATTTTGCAGCCAGCTCCAGCGCGCTAAACCATAGCCAATGCCCACGGTGAGCGTTT
>JAKSCJ010000289.1 GCA_022360675.1 Lysobacterales bacterium | reverse complement strand
CTTCTGAATTAATGAAGTTGTTTAATGCGCCTAAGGTTTCGGCATCGCCGGTGACCAGCGGATCATTTAAGCCATCGGGTACGTACAGCAGTTGCGAATCTAAGTTATCGAAGTCGCTCAAGAAGCTGCCACCAAAGGCAAAGGTACGGCCAAAGGTGTACGAGAAGTGGCGACCGGAACGACCGCTGTAGAACAAGTTAATCAAGGTACGGTTATTACCGAAGATGAACTTCTCCCAGGTCAGGTTAGCGGTGATGTTGTTTTTCACCTCGAACTCGGAGTTGTACACCACTTGGGCGTTGCGATCGAAGGTGGCGGGTTGGCCAAAGCCTTCGAAGGCAATAAAGGCATTGCCCGGGTTCACTTCTTTAATGTTTTGACGGCTATACGAGAAACGCGCATCGAAGGTGCCGTATTTCTCGGTGAAGAAGGTCTTTTGCAGATCGAAGTTATACACCTCGGAATGACCTTTGCTGGTGTTATCCAAAATCAGGTCGAAGCCCGGATCACCCGGGTTGGGACCAGTGGTGGGGCCGTTGTAAATCGGGCGGCCATCGGGAGCGGTGCCCACGACTTCGCGGCGGGTTTCGCGCCAGATGACGGCGTCTTTCACGTCGGTCCAGATACCTTCGGCGGTGATCAACCAGCCATCACCCAAACCCCAATCCGTCAGATCTAAGGTGTAGTCCACACCTAAGTTAAATTTCCAGCTCGACGGCGTGTCAAAGCCAGGATCGATGGCATTGGTGTCGGCCAGTGGATTGGGGGTGAGGAACTGCTGTAAAAACTCTTGCGCGGTGCCTTCGTCAATATTGCCACTTTGGAGTAAGGCATCCACATTGGCGAAGATGTCTTCAAAGGGTTGGCCCGGAATGCGCGGGAAGAAGCCCGTATTCGACAACACACCGGTGTTGGCGTAGCTGTTCGACAACCACACATTGGGCGTACCACCACCGAACAAACCGGCGCCACCGCGAATAATGGTGCGATCATTAAAGGCATAGTTAAAGCCCAAACGCGGCAGGATTAAATCGTTGCCATCTAGGTTTTCGGTGTTATCAAAACCGTTTCGATCTAAGAAATCCTGGTTAAAGGCAGGCTCGTCGCTATTGTTGATCACCTCGTAACGTACACCGGCGAAGATGGTGAGATCGTTATTCACGGTCCACTCATCTTGGATATAACCGATGTGATTGGTGAAGTTGAAATCGGCCGCCGCATCGTTGGGATTACCGCTAAAGGCATTGCCGTAGGTCACAAAGTTGGCATTACGATTGGCGAAGTCGTCCAGGCTGCCGAAGCTGAATTCACCTTGGCTCCAAGGCACGAACAGATTAAAGATATCGATCTTCTCTTGCTCGTAACCGAAGGTTAAGGTGTGGTCGCCCAGGAAGTAATCACCTTTAATTTTGATGAAGCGGGTGTCGTTATTTAAATCGTTGGCGTGGCGGAATTGATCCGGGCCTAAACGAATGGTGCCGCCAGTGTCGGTGGCCACGGTAAAGGCTGCGAAATTGGGCGAGATGGGCGTTTGATCGGTTTCCACATCTTTAAAGCCAATTTTAATTTCGGTGGAGAAATTGGTGGTCCAATCCGAAAACGCCTGGAATGAGTAGGTTTTCAGCAACTCATTCATGTTGTAGCGGTTCGATAACAGCGCTGCGGTTTGCGTGGTGGGGTTCGAGAAAAAGTCGCGTACCAAATTACCTTCAGAGCGCTGGAAGGTGAAACTGGCGCGGTGGTAATCGTTAATGTTCCAGTCGGCTTTTACGATGAACTTCTCGTCTTCTTCATCGTTATCGGCATCAAAACCCAAGGCATCATAACCGTAGAGATCGCGGGCAATGCCCACGGCGCGATCCACATCGGATTGAGTCACGTTAGGAATTTCGGTGCCGGTAATATTGCCGTCGTCGTTATCCAGCTGGAAAGGAAACGAGCGGGTGGTGTCGAATTTCTCGTAGTTGGCAAAGAAGAACAGCTTGTCTTTGATGATCGGGCCACCCAGCGAAAAACCCCAAGTTTTTTCGCGGAAATCACCCACGGGTAGATCGTCGCCTTTGCTGTTACTGCCAGTCACGCTGTCGCTGCTGTACAGGTAGTAGCCGGTGCCTTCAAATTCGTTGGTGCCCGATTTGGTTACCACGTTAATGTTGCCGCCCAGGAAGGAGCCATAGGTCACCTCAAAAGGTGCAATATTCACCGATAAAGCTTCTACAGCATCTAAGGAAATAGGCGCACGACGGGTGGGATAACCATTTTTATTCAAACCAAAGTTATCATTTTGTGCTACACCATCTACCGTTAAGCTATTAAAGCGGATGTTGGAACCGGCGATCGATAAACCGGGGCCACCATCGACGGTGTTATCCACCACCACTTTAGAGTCTTCGCGCAGAATGCTTTTAAGGTCGCGATCAATGGCGGTGGCTTTTTCGATATCACGACGATCGAACTCGCTACCGGCGCCGGTTTGTAATAAACGCGCCACGGCCGAGCCGGTCACCACGAGTTCATCTAAGGAGGCCACATCTTCTACCGCAATGGCTTTGATGACGACGTTTTCAGACTGACCCAAAGTTAAAAACAGGTTTTCTACCTGCTCAGATTGGTAATCGGTGGCGTCTAATAAAGTCACCGTGTAGGGGCCGCCTACGGGTAAAGCGCGCGCGGCAAATTGACCTTGCGAGTTGGGGGTTAAGCGGCGGCTGGTTCCGGTGGGTTGATGCACCACCAAAACGGTACCTGTGGTTACCGGACTGCCGGTTTGATCGACAATCTGGCCACGCAGGCCGGAGCTGGTTTCCTGTGCCCAGGCAGGACTAACGAGCACCAACGCCATTAACGCTAGCCAAACTAGCGCCAATAATCGTGGAGTTTTCATGCGGACATTTCCCTAAATGGCTACGGACGGGTTAAGCGATAGCTGTTTGCCTGTGCGTTTGCAGATGGTCGCAAGACCTGCACGCCCTGACGCCAGACCAAACGTTTTGAGAATAGAAACCGCTGCCGCATGGTGTCAAGAAAGTGTAAAAAAACGCATAAAACCGCGTTAACTTGGCCAATAACGGCAATTCCCGATGACAAAGCGGCCACACTGAAGATATTCGCTCTGAAGTTGAGCGCAAACCGAATATAAGCTTGAAAATGTATTAACACGTTAATACACTAACCAGGAATCGAAAAGCACATGAAACAGAACCGTTCTGATCATGATGAAACCTTGCAACAGTCATCGAACCAGTTGGCTGAAGCATTTCTTAGTATGCGCACGGCAGATGAGTGCTTAAGCCTGTTGGACGATTTATGCACCCCGGCAGAGCTTGAAGCCATGATCGACCGCTTTCGCGTGGCGCTATTGCTGGAGCAGGGAATTCCCTATCGGGAAATCAACGAGCGTACCGGCGTTAGTGTTACCACCATTGGTCGTGTGGCGCGCTTTTTAAGCCGTGGAGCCGGAGGCTACCGCCTGGCCTTGGATCGTCTCACCGAAAAGGGCTTAGTGACTGTGAACGACACAGACTAGGCGGGGTGAGAGGTTCGTTCAGCCGATAGCCTTTATTGATGCCGAATCTCGGCACTAGCGGAACTTAGGACGAACCATGACCCGCCTCAAGATTGCGATTCAAAAATCTGGCCGCCTGTCGCAAGACTCCCAAGAGCTGCTGGATAAAGCCGGCCTGCAATTTAACCGCAGCAAAGACAAGCTCTTTTGGTACGGCCGCAACCTGCCGGTGGATATGCTGTTGGTGCGGGACGACGATATCCCGCGCCTGCTGCTAGACGGCGTGTGCGATTTAGGCATTGTGGGCGAGAACGTAGCCACCGAATGCTGTTTAGAGCGCGCGCTGCCCGGCACCCAACTGGCACCGGAAATTCGCTTAGATTTTGGCCACTGCCGCTTGTGCTTAGCCCTGCCCGAAGACCAAACCTGGCACAGCCCACAGCAATTGGCGGGTAAACGAATTGCCACCAGTTATCCCGGTTTAACCCAGCAGTATTTAGATCAGCAAGGCATCCAGGCCGCCATCGTTGAGCTATCGGGCGCGGTGGAAATCGCCCCCAGCATGGGCACCGCCGAGGCCATTGTGGATCTCGTCTCCACCGGCACCACCCTGCGCGCCAATCACCTGCGCGAGTGCGAAACCTTGCTCGAAAGCCAGGCCGGGGTCTACTTGGGTAGCACCCCACTGGATGAAGAACGCAATGCACTACGCCAGCGCTTGTTAGAGCGCATTGCCGCCGTGCAGCAGGTGAAAGAAAGCAAATACGTCATGCTGCACGCACCACGCCGCGCCCTCAAAGCCATTGCCGAGCTGTTGCCCGGCGCGGAGTCGCCCACGGTTTTGCCTTTGGAAGGCCAGGAAGATCGCGTGGCCGTGCATGCGGTGTGCCGCGAAACGGTGTTTTGGGAACACTTAGAAAAACTCAAAGCCGCCGGGGCCACCGCCGTATTGGTGTTACCGGTAGAGAAAATGCTGTCATGAACGCCGAGGCCGCAAGCATGCCGCTGCAATGGCAAGTGGTGGATTGGGATCAGCTCGATACCAATCAACGCCAAGCGGTGCTACAACGCCCATCCAGCAGCAGCGATGAGCGCCTGCGTCAAAGCGTGGGTGAGATCATTCAACAGGTGCGGGAACAAGGCGATAGCGCACTATTGGAACTCACTCAACGCTTGGATGGTTGCGAAATCGATGCCTTGCAAGAAAGCACCGATGAACTGTCGCCCGAGTTATTGCAAAGCTTGAATCCGGTACTAGATGCACTGGAACAAGCAGCCGCACGCATTCGCCGTTTCCACGCCGCCGGCATGCCCAGCCATTATCAGGTGGAAACCGCTCCCGGCGTGCAATGCAGCGCCTATTACCGACCTCTGCAACGGGTGGGCTTATACATTCCAGCAGGCTCAGCACCGCTCATTTCCACCTTGGCTATGTTGGCGGTGCCCGCTCAATTGGCGCAATGTGAAGAGATTATTCTGTGCTCGCCCGCGCAGAGCGATGGTCGCTGCGCGCCCATTATTCGTGCCGCCGCCCAGCGTTTAGGCATTCAGCAGCTGTATCGCTGTGGTGGTGCCCAAGCTATTGCTGCCATGGCCTATGGCAGCGAAACCATTCCTCGTTGCGACAAAATTTTCGGTCCGGGTAATGCTTGGGTGACCGAGGCCAAACGCCAGGTGGCCTCTGATCCTGACGGCACCGCCATCGATATGCCGGCTGGTCCGTCGGAGGTGATGGTCATCGCCGACGCCAATGCCGACGCCAATAAAGTGGCCTTAGATTTGCTCTCCCAAGCCGAGCACGGCCCCGATTCCCAGGTCATTTTCGTTAGCACCAGCGCTAGGCAAATCGATGCGGTGGCCCAGGCCTTACAACGCTGGTTAAGCGCCCTGCCCCGCGCCGATACCGCATTGCAAGCGCTCAGCCAAAGTCGCGCTATTGCCGTGAGCAACATGGAGCACGCTTTGGACGTGGCTAATGCTTATGCGTCGGAACATTTAATTCTGCAAGTGGAACAGGCCGAGCGCTGGGTGCCGCACATTCGCCATGCTGGCTCGGTCTTTGTGGGTGCGTTCACACCAGAATCGTTAGGCGATTACTGCAGTGGCACCAACCATGTGTTACCCACGGGTGGTTGGGCGCGCTCGCACAGTGGTTTGTCGGTACAAGACTTCATGAAGCGCATCACCGTGCAACAGGCCAGCGCTGCGGGCTTAGCCGTATTGGGCCCCATTGCCGAAACCCTGGCCGCCTGCGAAGGTCTAGACGCCCACCGTTTGGCGGTGAGTTATCGCTTGGGTAAAGCCGAGATACCGGGCGATGCTGTTGAGTCGAGCGCTACCTCATGAGCACGACACAAGAACAAGCCACCGCCTTGGTGCAAGCGCTAGCACGGCCTGAAATCGCCGCCATGAAACCCTATACCTCGGCGCGCAGCTTAGCGCCCGGTCGCGGTATTTTGCTGAACGCCAATGAAAACCCCTGGCCACCACCGGGTGGCGACGAGCTAGACCTCAACCGCTATCCCGAGCCTCAACCCGCCGAGCTGGGCCAACTCCTGGCCAATTACTACGAGGTGGAAGCGGATCAAATCCTCATGACGCGCGGCAGCGATGAAGGTATCGATTTACTCGTGCGCGCCTTTTGCGCTGCCAACGGTTCTCAGCCCAGTGCACGCGGTAACAACGATGCCATCGCCATTTGCCCGCCTTGCTTTGGCATGTATGCCATTGCCGCCACTATTCAAGGCGCGGGCATTCACGCTTATCCGCTACAAGCAACACAGGGCTTTCAACCCGATTACGCAGCCTTGGCCACCAGCGGTGCCAAGCTGATTTTTCTGTGCTCGCCCAATAATCCCACTGGTAACTTGCTGAACACACAACAAGTGCTGAAGTTAGCCCAACGGGTATCCTCCAGCGCCTTGGTGGTCGTAGACGAGGCGTATATCGAATTCTCGGGACACACAAGCTTAAGTCAGGCTGTGGCGGAACAAGCGAATTTAGTGGTCTTGCGAACCTTATCGAAAGCCTGGGGCTTGGCCGGTGTGCGGCTGGGTGCACTGCTCGCCCAAGCACCCGTGGTGGAACTGCTGAAACGCATTATTCCACCCTATCCCTTACCCAAGCCCACCATTGCTGCGGTAACCCGCGTACTAAACGAGCTGGGCCAGCAGCGTATGAAACAGCAGATTGCCATCATTAAGCGCGAGCGCGAACGCCTGCAAACTCATCTCACCGGCGCGCCCATGGTGCAAGGCATTTATCCCAGCGCCGCCAATTTTTTGCTACTCCGTGTACATAACGCGGCAAATACGGTGCGCGCAGCCGCCCGTTTAGGCTTGATCTTGCGCGATCAAAGCCAGCAAGAAGGGCTCGGCCAATGTGTGCGCGTAACCATAGGCACTCCCGCCGATAACGATGCACTGCTGGACTTCTTTACCACCTACCAAGACCCCGCAGCGGAGCCTCAGGGATGAATAACCCAAGAAAAATTTTGTTTGTTGATCGCGATGGCACCCTCATCGAAGAACCCGCCGACGAACAGGTCGATCGCCTGGATAAAGTGCAATTCTTACCCCACGTCATTCCCAGCTTGCTGGCCTTGATGGACGCCGGTTTTGAATTGGTGATGGTGAGCAATCAAGATGGTTTGGGTACCGATTCCTTTCCCACGGAAGATTTCGAAGGTCCACACCAACTGATGATGCAGGTGTTGGAATCCCAAGGCATTCGCTTCAGCGCCGTTCATATCGACCCACACTTTCCCCACGACAACGCCCCCACGCGTAAACCCGGCGTGGGCATGGTGTTGGAATATCTACGTGCAGGCGTTATGGATACCGACCACTGCGCGGTGATCGGCGATCGCGAAACCGATTTAGAACTGGCCCGCAATATGGGCATTGCCGGCTTTAAGTTAGACGACGAGCTGGACTGGCCTAAGCTCAGCCACCAATTGCTGAACGAAGACCGCAGCGCCTGTGTTCAGCGCAACACCAACGAAACCCAAATCGAAGCCCGCGTGAACTTAGATGCCACCAAACCCGTGCGCATCGAGACCGGCTTAGGCTTGTTCGATCACTTTGTCGAACAGCTGGCCCTGCATGGCGGTTTTTCCTTAGAACTCAAAGCCCAGGGCGATTTACATGTCGACGAACACCACACGGTGGAAGACTGTGCCTTGGCCATCGGCAGTGCTTTAGATCAAGCGCTAGGCCAGCGGCGCGGCATTGGTCGCTACGGTTTTGCCCTGCCCATGGATG
>JAKSCJ010000186.1 GCA_022360675.1 Lysobacterales bacterium | reverse complement strand
TTCCGCCGCTGCGTGAACGGCGTGACGATATTCCCCTTCTGGTGCAGCATTTTCTGAATCAGGCAGCGCAACAACTCGGCTTAGAGTTAAAGCAAATCGACGATGCCAGTATGCAGTTGCTGCAACAAGCCCAGTGGCCAGGTAATATTCGCGAGCTGAAAAACCTGTGCCAGCAGCTGTTGATCATGGCGCCGGGCGAACTCATTGTGGCCAGTGATTTGCCTGCTGAGATGCTTAGCTCTGTTATGACTAACAGTGAACCTTCCCCCGTCTGGCGTGCGCTATTGCGCCAAGAAGCCCACAGCCAATTTGAGTCGGCAGCAAATACAGAAGGTGAGCTGGTTCAGTTGCAACAAGACCTGCGTGAACTATTGGTTGATGTGGCCTTAAAGCAGCATCAAGGGCGTATCGGGGCGGCGGCCCAAAGTTTAGGGCTTGGGCGCAATACCTTGGCGCGCTGGATAAAGCAGATCAATGCTCAGCGCGAGTCTTAGGTTTCTCGGGTTATTCGCTTACGGCGGCGCTTAAATATCAGGTATTGGCTTGTTGTTGCAGCCAAAAAGTGACCGGCCCGTCGTTATGGATGGTTACCTGCATATCGGCACCAAAGCGTCCACACTCCACCTGTGGCCATTGTGTTTTGACCAGCTCGATAAAATCGTCAAATAAGCGTTTGCCATCCTCGGGTGCGGCGGCAGGCGTAAAACTGGGGCGATTGCCCGAGCGAGTATCGGCAGCCAGTGTGAATTGCGGCACCAATAACAGCCCGCCTTGAATATCGCGTACCGAGCGATTCATACGGCCTTGCTCATCAGCAAACACTCGATAGGCCAGCAAGCGTTGGCATAAGCGTTTTAATTCAGCCTGGGTGTCGCCTTTTTCAAAGCCCACCAACACCACTAAACCCTGTTCGATGGCGCCCACACATTCGCCAGCAATATGCACCGCCCCTGAGCTTGCGCGTTGAAGTAACAAAATCATGGTGGGGAAATCCTTTGAACTGCTGTGCGTGGTTGTTGCGAATTTAATCGCCGTACAGCCACGATATATGGCCGGAATTCAGGGCGATCATGGTAGCATGCGCAGCCATGATCAGCCTTGCCTCTCTATTACCCCTTGCTCGGGTTTTAAGCTACATGTCGGAAGCACAGCGCGAAGCCTGGGCACGGCGTTTGGCGCAACGTAGCCTCAGCCGCAACGGTAGCCGCGTGCGTCGTGCACGGAAGCATCTACACACCGCTTTTCCGCAGTTAGATAACGCCACTTTGGATGAATACCTTGCCGCTCATTTTCGGCATCGATATCGCATGGTGTTAAATATTGCCTGGCTGCGCTATGCGCCCATTGCACAGATCACCGAATCGATCAGCGTTTGGGATGGGGTGGAATGGTTAAAAGCACATCCCGCGCGGGGGCGCGGTGTGATTGTGGCCACCCCACATTTTGGCGATTGGGAGCGGTTTAGCTTGGCCATGGGCACACAAGTGAGTGCGGCGGTGTTGTATAAACCGGCCAGCGATCCGGCGGTGGAGCGCTGGTTAAAGGCATTACGTTCGCGCACCGGTGTGGTGCCAGTGCCCGCCACGGCAAAGGGTATTCGTGAGTTGTACAAACGCTTAAACCATGGTGGCATCGTGGGTATTTTGCCCGACCAAGTGCCCAAGCGTGGTGCCGGTGTACCCACCGAGTTTTTTGGCCGCCCTGCCGAAACCATGACGCTGATTCATCGCTTGGTTCAATCCACCGGCTGCGCCGTGAAACTGGGGCGTTGTTTCGCCGTGTACGACGAACATAAGCGAGTGCCGCGCTATCACTTAAAAATAAGTTCGGCTCCCGACGATGTGGAAGACGTGAATCCAGAAATCAGCGCCCAAGC
>JAKSCJ010000513.1 GCA_022360675.1 Lysobacterales bacterium | reverse complement strand
CTCACACTGGCAGCACCCATTTCACGCAATTGGATTGCCGCAAACATTAAGCCGGGGAGTTTGAGATCGGGTTGGTCCAGCTGGGCGAAAATGGCCACATGCTGCCCTGCGCACTGATCAAGAATACGCAGGTAGCTTTCGCCATCGGGAAAATGGCGATAACGTAACTCACCTAAGGGAATGGAACAAGCTTCTGCAGTGCGCGCACCGACGCCTGCGGGATCAAACAAGGGATACAGGCGATCCGGAAAATGCATCAACGCCATCCTTTGTGCGGCCAAGTGATGATCACCCAACCCCAACTTTTCTCACTTATTACTAAACCATACCATCAAATGAGCAATGCGCGTAATTAATGACGCCTGAAGCCTATTGGAATGATATTTCGGACCGATCAAGCATCGTTTAGGCGCTTACTCGCCTTGCAATACATGCTCCATACGATACAAACCAGCGGGCTGTTTCAACAGCCAGTGGGCTGCTCGCAGCGCGCCTCGGGCAAAGATATCGCGCTCGGTGGCATGATGACTTAACGCTAGATATTCGCCATCCAAGTAAAAGCCCACACGATGTTCGCCAGCAACTGAGCCGCCACGACTCACCGACATACCAATTTCGCCACTTTCACGCGGCCCAGGACGAGTGGCACGACGGCAGTTTTTCAGCATTTCCAAGGGCTCACCACGACCTTTGGCGGCTTGTTTCGCCAAAGATAAAGCGGTGCCTGAAGGTGCGTCTTTTTTATACCGATGGTGACACTCATGAATTTCGATATCGGCATCGGGCAAGGCCTGGGCCGATTCACGCACCAAACGCTCTAGCAAGGCAATGGCCGGGCTCATATTGGCCGACCATAACACGGGTTTACGACAAGAATAAGCGCGCAACTGCTCGCGCTGCTCATCACCAATGCCGGTACTGCCACTGACCAAAGCTGCATTGAGCTTATCAGCCAAAGCAATGGCATCGACCACACCGCTATCATTGGTGAAATCCACCACCACGTCGATATCTTCGATCTCGGCGTTGGCATCACTAATCAACACGCCCGCAGCACCAATACCCGCCTGCTCACCCGCATCGAGACCACACATTGCGTGTTTGGCGCGGGTTACGGCTGCCGCTAAAACAATATGTGGGTCGTGGGCAGCCATGGTAATCACCGCTCGACCCATTCGCCCCGTGGCGCCATGCACTAAAATACGCATCGTATCTCACTCCCAAGCTCGCGAGAAATTCAACACCAATACGCTAACAACTCTAGCGCTTTTAGGTGTTGTCTCAGATCATTCGCTCGAAGAAGTCTTTCACGTTATCGAGCCAAGAACGATGACGCGGGTTATGACGCCCATCTTGATCTTGCCCCAAGCTCTCTTGGAACTGGCGCAGTAAATCTTTTTGCTCGCTGGTTAACCCCACCGGGGTTTCCACCACCACGCGACACAGTAAATCACCGGTACGATGACTGCGCACTGAACGCACACCTTTACTGCGCAGGCGGAATAATTTACCGCTTTGGGTCTCGCTAGGAATTTTCAGCACAATGCTGCCATCTAAAGTGGGCACATTGAGCTCACCACCCAGGGCTGCGGTTACAAAAGGTACCGGCACTTCGCTGTGAAGATCGTCGCCTTCGCGGTGAAAAATAGGATGCTGGCGAACTTGAACTTCTACATACAAATCACCTGCTTCGCCACCTTGCGGACCCGCTTCACCCTCGCCGCTGAGGCGAATGCGATCGCCCGTATCGACACCGGCGGGAATTTTAACTTTAAGGGTTTTCTCTTCCTCAACTCGCCCAGCACCTTGGCAGGCGCTACAAGGGTTGCTGATACGCTGCCCACTACCGCGACAAGTCGGACAAGCCTGAGTTACCGAGAAAAAGCCCTGCTGAATACGAACCTGGCCTGCACCACCGCAGGTGCCACAGGTTTCCACTTCGCCATCTTCCGAGCCTGCGCCGTGGCACACACCACAACTCACCAGCGTTGGAATTTGCAGCTCTTTCTCAACACCGTAAACCGCTTCTTTCAGATCCAGCTCGACAGCGATCCGCAGATCGCTACCGCGTCGGGCGCGACGTTGGCGACCACCGCCCCCGCCACCAAAAATATCGCCGAAGATGTCACCGAAAATATCGCCCAAATCAGGACCGCCGGGGCCGCCACCACCGCCCGCACCGGGGTTAACACCCGCATGACCGAAACGATCATAGGCCGCGCGTTTATTTGGATCTTTCAGGATTTCGTAAGCTTCTTTGGCTTCTTTGAATTTTTCTTGTGCCTCGTCATCGCCCGGATTACGGTCGGGATGGTATTTCATCGCCAAACGGCGATAAGACTTTTTTAATTCGTCATCGGTTGCCGATCGTTCGACACCTAAAATTTCATAATAATCGCGGCTAGACATGGTGATGTTTTGCTCGGGCTCTTCGTCCTCAGGATGGATGCAGAGTTAAGGTTTAGTGAAGCCATTTTCAAGGCACATTGAATACACGCCCCCAAACGATCAAACAAAAAGGGCCAAACAGCAAAAAAGGCAGACTCAAACGAGCCCGCCTTTTTGTAACGTAACCTTTGAACTAAGCCGCAGCCACGTTGCCGCAACCCACAACAAGCCGTGTGCTTATTCGTAGTCTTCGTTTAATGCGCGCAAGAAAGCAACCAGTGCATTGAGATCCTGACCCTCTAAGTTGACATCGGCCAAGCCAGGTGCCGGATTACGTAACTGGCCCATTTCTGCCTGTTTGCTGACTAATAAATAGAAAGCGACCACCTCGCCCAGCGTGCTGAATCCACCATTGTGCATATAGGGCTGAGAATGACCTAAGTCGCGCAGGGTGGGCGTTTTGAAGGCGGCAATACTGCGCTCCAATAAGGTTGCGTCGTCGCAAGCGGCATCGGCTTGCCACAGCAAACTCGGCCCTTGGAGCAAGGCACGGGTTTGCTCTTCGCATAACCAGTGGCGCAACACGGTTTGTGAGGCGGGATAATCGGGGTTGGCGAAGATATTCCAAGCTCCCAGATCCACCCAGCCAGGCTTATCTGCTACCGGCACACGCCGGAAGGGTTCGGCCGCTGTAGGATGCTGCTCGTTAGCGGGCAACCATTTCAGTGGCTCAGCGTTGCGCTGTTTTAAAGAGGGAATAGCCAGCGCTTTAAAACTGCCTTCGCCATGAATGCTGTCGTAACCCAGCTGAGTCATACCGGTATTGTGGAAAGCAAAATCGGTAAAATCTGGTGCCGGATGGCAGGTCACACAATTGGCGGCTTTAGCTTGTGGTTGGCGCGCATTACTACGGCTGAAAAACAGCAGCATGCCTTGCAGTTCTTGCGGGCCAAATTCAAAGGCCTGCTGATGATAAGCAAAAGCGCCCTCTTCAGCCGTGACATAGGCCGGATCTTGCAAGCGCGAGACCTTTTGTAGCAAGCGCTGGCTGTAGCGCTGGGGCGATTCACCGGCAGACGGGTGCAGCGGTAGGCCGTTTTTCAGCAAGAAGCGGTCATAAGGCGAGCCGTTGTAGCGGTCATGCTCATCTTTTAAGAAGGCCAAATCTTCCACATACACCGCAATTAATTTGGCCACGTGAGAGAAGATGGCT
>JAKSCJ010000044.1 GCA_022360675.1 Lysobacterales bacterium | reverse complement strand
GATAGCGGCTTTATCGTTTTTAATCGTCGTAATTATCCATATTTCAGCCAGTTTATTGATGACTTAGGGGTAAAGGCAAAGGCTTCGGATATGAGCTTTGGGGTGCGCGATGATTTAAGCGGCATGGAATACTGTGCCAGCGCCCGTTGGCAAAGCTTGTTGGCACGAAAGCGTAATGCGGTGTCGCCCGCTTTTTATCGCATGCTCGGCGATATTCGACACTTCTATGCCACCGCACCGGCTGCGTTAACCGACATGGATGCACAGCTGACACTGGCTGAGTATGTGGACCAAATGGCCTACAGCGAAGCCTTTAAACGCTGGCATTTACTGCCCATGGCAGCGGCGCTGTGGTCGGCCTCGTACCAACAGATTCAACATTATCCCATGCGCTATTTGCTCAGTTTTATGCAAAACCACAGCATGCTGAGCATCCGTGACCGACCTCAATGGTTAACGATTGATGGTGGCTCGCAAGCGTATGTTCGTGCATTTCAGCAGCGCAGCGATGCGCACATCCGAATGAGTGACCCGGTGCATGAAGTGTTCCGTAAAGGCCGTTCTATTTATGTTCAGAGTCGGCAATCTACCGAGCACTACGATGCGGTGTTATTCGCTTGCCATAGCGACCAAGCATTAACCTTATTGCGTGATGCCAGCGAGCATCAACGGTCAGTGTTGGCTAATATTCGTTATCAAGACAACGAAGCCATACTGCATAGTGACCCCAGTGTAATGCCTAAACGGCGCTCGGCTTGGGGTAGTTGGACGGTACGTTTAAATGATGATTTTCAACAACGCTGTACGGTGTCTTATTACATGAACCGTTTACAGGGTTTATCGGGCCGCGACTACATTGTGAGCTTGAATCAAGGCGCGCAAATCAATCCAGATTTAGTGCATGCGCGAAGAATCTATGCACACCCAGTTTACGACCCAAAGATGTTAGCAGCCCAATCCCGGTGGCGTGAAATCTGCGGCCAGGGTATTTATTTTGCTGGTGCCTATTGGGGCTGGGGTTTTCATGAAGACGGAGCACGTAGTGCCGTGCGTGCTGTGGATGCAATGAATTATGAATATTCAGGGTAAACACTGGCTACAGGGGGGTGTGCGCCATCGCCGTCACGGTGCTGGTGAGTATTGTGCAAAGGCAGTCAGCTATGCCATGCAGTATTCGGTGTTTATGGTTTATGACGAGATACAAGCCCTGAGGAAAAGGTATCCCGATCGCCCTTGGTCTTTGATGAAGTTTAAAGATAGTGACTACTGCTCACCCGAGAAGGCCTCCGACTTACTACTGGAACAACGTATTGCCGTTTTAGTTGCGCAGCGGCTGAATATTGATGTTGATGGGCCTATTGTATTGCTCGGTCACTTGCGCCAGTGGGGGCTGTGCTTTAACCCTGTGAGCTTTTATTTATGTCACAACCACCAACATGAGTTAGTGGCTATTGTTGCGGAGATTACCAATACACCCTGGGGAGAGCGCCATTGCTACGCCTTTGCCGCTGAAGCTATTCGGAAACAACCCAGGCACGGCAATCCAGCAGGGCAAAGCGTTTATGAAGTGGTTTTCGATAAAGGCTTTCATGTTTCGCCTTTTATGCCTATGGGCCTTCAGTATCGTTGGCGTTTTAATATCAGCGATGTTGCGGTACATATCTTCATGGCACTCAGACGAGAAGGTAATACGGTGTTCGATGCCAGTTTGAGTTTGCGCGCTCCAAGCTCGCAACAAGCCTGCTCGAAACCCCACTTACGTTTTCCTTTAATGGTTCATCGGGTGTTATTCCATATCTATCGCCATGCCGCTTGGTTGTATATCAAGGGTTCACGTTTTTACCCGCACCCGAAGAAACGCAAGATTACTTCAGGTATTGAATGAAGCAGATTTCACGTGTCATTGATGACTGATCTTTATTATTTTTTGCCAAATTGCATCAAAACAACGATCTGGACTTCCCCACTAAAGGTGCTGCTATGAGCATGAGTTCAAACGCGATCAGCGAGCAAATTTCCAATAAACCCAGTACTTCGATGCAGCGCTGGTGTCGCAGCCTTTTGTTGTCGCGCCTAGCTGGTCTAAAAGACGCAGGAATTACGCTGAGCGAAGGCGAGCAGGACCATGTGCTGGGCGATAATAAGGCAGCGCTGCAAGCGTATATCGAGATCCACGATCCGAGCTTTTATACCGCGTTGGTGTTTGCCGGTGGTGTGGGGGCAGGCGAGAGCTATATGCAAGGTCTTTGGGATAGCCCCGATTTAACCACCTTGATGCGGGTTTTAGCGCGTAACCGCTCGGTGTTGCCAAAGATTGATGGAGGCATGGCTAAAGCCTTGGGCTGGATGCAAAGCGCTTTGTATCGTATGCAGCGTAATAGTATGAAGGGTAGCCGTAAAAATATTGCCGCCCATTACGATCTCGATCACCGCTTCTTTCGTTTATTCCTCGATCACTATGGTCAGTACTCATCAGCTTATTTTCCGACAGCTAATGGAACCTTAGAAGATGGCCAGCTGGCTAAGATGCGGCGTATCGGCGATACCTTAGGTTTATCGCCACGAACCAAATTGGTCGAAATCGGAACCGGATGGGGCGGCTTAGCGGTTTATCTGGCTAAACACTATGGTTGCCATATTACTACCACGACGATTTCGCAAAGCCAGTATGAACAAGCCTGTCGTTTGGTGCAGCAAGAAGGCCTCGGAGAGCGAGTCAAAGTTGTAAAGCAAGACTATCGCCTGCTGCAAGGTCGCTACGACCGCTTAGTTTCTGTGGAAATGATCGAAGCGGTGGGTGATCAATACTTAACAGGCTACTTCGATAAAATTTCGTCTCTACTTAAAGATGATGGCCTGGCTTTAATCCAGGCCATCACCATCGAAGACTACCGTTATCAACAAGCGCTTCGGCGTATGGATTTTATTAAGAAGTTTATCTTTCCCGGCAGTTTTATTCCTAGTGTTAGTCGTATTTGTACGGCGATGAGCGAAACCGATTTGGGTTTAGTGAACTTACATGAAATGGGTGCGAGTTATGCCCGCACCTTAGCCCATTGGCGGCAGCGTTTTCATGACCAAAAAGATGCCGTACAAGCCTTAGGGTTTGATGAGCGCTTTATGCGCATGTGGCATTACTACCTTTGTTATTGCGAAGGCGGTTTTGCTGAGCGTGCGATCGGCAATGTTCAACTCTTGTTTGCCAAGCCAGAAGCGGGCCGAGCAGGCATTGAGGTTGTGCTATGAATCCCAATGCCGGTTTCAGCCAAAGAGCCCGCTTTTTACCCCGCCAGTGGCAGCGTCAGCACTGGAATCGTTTTGTTAATGTTCTTGTTTTCAATGCGCTGTGGCCGGTGTGTGTGATCGGTGCCGCTAAAGGCTTGGTATGGCCTGGAGTGCTACTAAGCCTGGCATTGCTTGCTTGGCACCTTGTGCCGCTCCATCGTGTGCGTGGTGATGGGGTATTGGTTTTGTTGTGCTTAAGCGTGGGTACTTTACTCGATACCCTATGGATACGTCTCGCCTGGTTAGATTTTGCCAGCCCCGGGCCTTACCCCTTATGGGCGCCTCTATGGATAGTAGCCTTATGGTTAGGTTTTGCCTTGGCCTTAAATCATAGTTTGCAGTGGTTACAACGGTGGCCCATTACCGCTGCAACCAGCTTTATCTTTTTTGCTCCTTTCTCTTACTTTATGGCTTCGCGCTTAGGTGCGGTGAGTTGGACGGGTGATTTTTTGATTACCGCTTTGGTCATTGGCATTTCATGGAGTGTGTTGATGGCGTTCTTACTCACACTTGCCCGGCGTATGCGCACATCAGGTGAGCAATGAGCTTTAACCTTCAATATGCATCAGTAGTCGCAGCAATAAACAATGCCCTTGGGGGCGCGGAGGCAATATGAACCGTTTACAGTTAGCAGAGCATGGGTGGTTGCCAGATTCGGTGGTTCGCTTTGGCATCCGCCGTTTATTGGAAAAACGTTTAGAAGGCGAAGGGCGCTACGACGAGCAACTCATGCATCGAAGGCGCAGCGAAGCCTTAAGCATGATGCAGAGCAGCCCGGTGGCAGTGGCCACTAATGAAGCCAACGAGCAGCATTATGAATTGCCACCTGGGTTTTTCGCGCGCGTATTAGGCCAGCACATGAAATATAGCAGCTGCTATTGGAATGATGGCACCGCAAACCTGGATGAAGCTGAGCAAACCATGCTTGATCTGTATGCTCATCGGGCTGAGTTGGCAGATGGTCAACAGGTGCTTGAGCTAGGCTGTGGATGGGGTTCTCTAAGCCTGTATATGGCCAGACGCTATCCCAACAGCAACATTACCGCCGTCTCTAATTCTTCTTCGCAAAAAACCTATATCGATAGCGTGGCGAAGGCCGAGGGTTTATCTAACTTGTTGGTTATTACCGCCGATGTAAACGCATTTTCCACCGATCAACGTTTTGATCGGGTGGTTACTGTGGAAATGCTGGAGCATGTGCGAAATTACGCTCAGTTATTGCAACGGGTTTCCACCTGGATGCATACCGATGCATTGATGTTCGCGCACATCTTTTGTCACGACCACTTGCTGTATCCCTTCGAGGTGGCGGGCCAAGAAGATTGGATGGCGAAGTATTTCTTTACCGGCGGCATGATGCCTTCTTACGATACCTTTACTGAGTTTCAACAAGATTTATCGCTGCATCAGTGTTGGCGGGTGAATGGTCAGCATTATCAAAAAACGGCTGATGCCTGGCTACAAAATATGGATATTCATCAGCATGAGTTGATGCCTATCTTACATTCGGCTTATGGTGAACAAGCCCAAAAAGTCTGGTGGCAACGTTGGCGTATGTTTTTTATGGCCTGTAGTGAGTTGTTTGGCTTTGCTGAAGGTCAGGAATGGATGGTGGGGCATTATGTGTGGCATAAGCAATAATATGTTGCGTTTATCATGTTGAGCGTGATTCGGCAGTGGCGATTCGCGAAAGGCCTAAGCGGCAAGCTGGTTCGTTTACTGATTATCCAACTGATGGCCATTTCCATAGCCGCCATGTTAGGGGTTTATGCGGCGGCGCAAGTTCTTGAAAAAGTACTGGTACGCGAAGCTTTAGAAGGCGAAGCCGAACATTTTTGGGCTTTAAAAGCCGATAACCCTCAACAAAACTTGCCCGACACCAATAATATGACGGGTTATCGATCACAAAATGGCATTGTCGATCATTTGCCCGAGCCCCTGCGGCCATTGGCTCCCGGTTATTATCGGGTCTCTTTACACGATGATTTACGCAGTGTGGTGCATGTTAGCCAGCAAGGAGAGGAGCGTTTGTATCTGGTCTTCGACCAGGTCCACGTATCCAATCTCGCCTTGTTGTTTGGTATCGCCCCCCTGACGGCGGTGTTAGTGGTGATCTACATTTTGGTGTGGATTGGCTTTATTCGAACCAATCAGGCGATTTCGCCCTTGGTGAGCTTATCGAACACTTTGGAATCTTTCGATTTCCGCTCGCATCGAGTATCGGACTTAGACCTCACCCAATTAGAAAAAGAAACCGATAGTGAAGTGGCTATATTGGTGCAGTCGTTTAAAGACTTTGCCGAGCGCATGGATGCCATGATTCAGCGGGAGCGCAATTTCACCCGCAATGCCAGTCACGAATTACGCACGCCGGTAACTGTACTACGAGCCAATTTAGATTTACTACGAACACGCGAACACGATCCGGCGGCAGTAAAAAATATCATCGAGCGTATGCAGCGTACTGTACGTGATATGGAAGCTTTGCTCGAAACCTTGCTGTTGTTAGCGCGTGAAAGTGAATCGCGTTTGCAGTGGGGCCTGGTTTCACTCAACGAAATTATTACGTATCAATTGGATTTAGCCAGTAAAGCCCATGCCAAACCCGGGGTTCGGGCTTGTATGAGTCAACGCTGTGAGTTGCAGACCTCAGCACCCGAAAAAGTCTTAGCCATTATCTTCGCTAATCTTTTACGCAATGCTTTTTCATATACAGAATCAGGTGAGGTGCGTGTGGAAGTGCTTAAACATGCCATTGCCATCCAAGATACCGGTTGTGGTATGAGTGAAACCGATCTTAGCCGTGCTTTCGAACCTTTCTATCGTGGCCAACGAGCTGCCACTGAAGGTTATGGTTTGGGTTTAGCATTGGTGAATCGTTTATGTAAGCGATTCGGTTGGCGTATTGATGTTGATAGCGAACTCAACGCGGGTACGCGCATAACGGTACATTTTCCTAAGAGTACAGTGTTGCCCATTTCAGATTTAGATTAATCACCTCATGGCATTTAATATTCGACAAGCAGCAGCTCACCGTTGTGCGCTGCTGTTTTATTGAGAATTAATGATTTTGAGATATTTTTGTTAATGTGGAATTTGACGCTTTTGGCCAATTGTCTAAGCTTTTGTATTCAAATAATAAAAGCTTAAGGCTTTGATTGTTTAATAGCCTGGGTTTGTCTGTTTTCATCCAGCCGAAATAGTCTTTTTCAAGTGAAATAAATTTTTATAATTTTCTTGATAAAAAAATTTTTGCTGAATAAAATGTTGTAAAAATTTAGATCGTCAAGGTAAGCCAATAAGGCTAGTTTGTTTTATGACAACAAAGGATTGTCATTTCATTGGAAAAGGATGCTCATCATATGAAAGCTATTAACGATCATCATTGGGAATCAGTACGCCACCACTTTCCAGAAGAAAACCCACGTTTACGCCGCAATGGTCGTAAACCCGTACCTAGCCGTTATATTTTAGATGCGGTGTTATGGGTATTAAACAGCGGTGCCCGCTGGCACATGCTCCCTAAACATTACCCGAACTACAAAACGGTGCATCGCCGTTTACAGCAGTGGTGTCATAACGAAGGTTTACGTGAAGTTTTAATTCGCTTTGCTCATGAACTAAAGTCGGAAGGTTTGATTTGCGAACGGAAGTGTAAGATCGAGCAAATGTTCGGACGTTGATTAATGGTAAAGCCTGTTTGTGAATTGCCCCTCACAAAAACGGGCTTGTATTTGCTCACCAGCTCTACTTATCGATTATTTATAAAAACAACTGATGCTTATGCGGCATCAGTTGTTTTTTTGCCTTAAAGCCTGCTTAAACCAAACGAATGCTGTCAAATCAACACGGTGGTTAGGCATCATCGGGATGCGCTAGTTTGAATCCCATACCTTGCACGGTATGTAGCAACTTCACCGAAAATGGGCGGTGTATACCTTTACGTAAATTGTACAGATGGCTGCGTAAAGTGTCGGAGTCGGGCAGCATATCGCCCCAGAGTTCGCGCTCGATGGTTTCGCGACTAACCAAGCGCGGCGATTCGCGCATGAGTATCTTTAGTATGCGGATGGAGGTTGGCGATAAATTCAGTCGCTCGCCTGCACGCTCGACCCGTAGGGTTTGCGGATCGAATGATAAATCGTGTATTTGAATCAAACCGTCGCTTAAGTCTCCCCGCGAACGGCGAATCATGGCATTCACGCGTACCGCCAATTCTTCCAGATCAAAGGGTTTGACTAAATAGTCGTCAGCACCGCTATCGAAGCCCTCCAGTTTATCTTCCAACTGGTCGCGAGCGGTGAGCATTAGCACTGGCGTACTGACCCCTTGTTCGCGCAGACGCTGGCAAACGGTGATTCCATCAATTTTTGGCAGCATTAGATCGAGAATGATGCCATCGAATGCGGTCTCCGCTGCCAAATTCAGCGCGATTTGACCGTCGGCCGCAAAATCGACGGTAAACCCGAGATCTTCCAGGTAGGAGCCCACTGTCGCGGCGAGATCGGCATGATCTTCCACTAGCAATAGGGTCGCGCTTTGTGCCGTGGGGGTATTGACTGTCATGTCTGCACCTTAAGGATTGTTGACATTTGTGAAAGTCTACTCCTAAGGCTGTGAAGAAAGGCTCAACAAGGGTAAGGTGCGCCGTTAAAAGGCGAAAACGCTTGCATTTAAGATGATGTGAGCGAGACGAAGGGTGAGCTTTTGGGCGCCAGCGACCTTGATATCAAGAGATATTTCAAGGGATATTTTGGCACTCAGAGCGGCTCTAGGGTTTTAGTTTTCTATGCTTCACGTTTTCCTGGCGCTTTCGTTGTTGAAAAACCATAGACCTGAAGCTTCCCGTTATAAAATAGATGGGAATGTAATCGCTGGCCTCAAATAAGCCAGAAAAAGGAGAGTAAGGAATGATACGCAAGCTGATCATGGCCGTTGTGGCATTGGTCGTGTTGTTGGTGATAGCCGTGGTGTTGGTGGTGGTTTTAGTCGACCCCAACGATTACCGCGACCAGCTCTCCGCCAAAGCCACTGAACAACTGGGTCGACCGGTATCCTTAAATGGGCCGCTGTCACTCAAAGTGTTTCCTTCAATCGCTTTAGATATTAGCGATGTTGAAGTGGGCAATCCGGAAGGTTTTCCGTCTGATCAACCGCTGGCCAAAGTGGGTTCTGCTTTGGCTTCCGTACAGTTGGGCCCCTTGCTTAGCGGCCAGGTGCTGGTGGGTGATATCGCGCTCAATAATGTCTAAGTCAACTTACTCACCAGCGGCGATATCAATGCTGAAGATGCCAGCAACCTGGCGGGTTTGGTTGGTGCTGAAGAAGCCGAAACCGAAACCGCAACGGTTGATCTCAGCCAAATCAGCACGGGTGCATTGAGCGTTGATGGTTTGGTGATTAATCAAACCAACTTAATGACCGGCGAAAGCCAGAGTGTCACCATCGACCATATTGACGTCTCGGCATTCAGCGCGAACCAAGAAGTGGATATCGCGATGAGTGGCGATATTGCACAAGGTGACGAATTGTTGGTGCAAGATCTCGATATCGAAGGAGCCATTAATGTGGCTGCCGACTTAAGCCGCATTGGCCTTAGCAACTTGGCGCTGGATGCCAAATTGCCCACCGCTGAGGCCACTGTTAGCGTACGCGCCGATGGCGCGGTGGAATCATTAACGCCACCGACGCTGAATCTCAGCAAATTAGTGGGCGATGTAATGTTGGACGACGGCACCAAAGCTCATATCGATAGTCCCTTAGTGCTCGAAGTGGGCGATGTGATGCGCTTAGATATGGCAGCCTTACAAGCCACCGCGTCCATGGCCGACGGCACTGAGCTGACCCTGAGTAGCCCACTGGCCGCGACTATCGGTAACAGCACCGATGTGCGTTTGGCGCGTTTAAATGCCACGGTAAAGGCAGCGGCACAGCAGGTCGATTTAAGCTTCAATGGCTCGGTAAATGCGCTAGTCAATGAAGCGCCCAGCGTTGAACTCGGCCCCAGCGATATTGTTCTCAATGGCCAAAATCTAAGCGCCGAAGGCCGGGTGCAATTGGGTGATCAACCGAATCTTAATCTGAATGTTCAAGGCAGCACCTTAGATCTCACTCCCTTCATTGCCGCCAGTCAAACCAGCGAAGCTTCAACGGCACCGTCAGATTCTGCACCGGCGGATAATGGCGGCGGCGCTGGCAGTCAAGGTGAAGCCGCTGGGGCCGGTGGTGCCGAGGGCGCTCCTCAATACGATTTCAGCGCGCTACAACCTTGGCGTATGGATATGCAGCTGGGCTTAGAGCGCTTGATTCTGCCGAATTTAGAGCTGGAGCAGGTTACCGGCGTTATGCAAGCACGCAACGGCTTGATAACTTTAAACCCGCTGCGTGCCCGTTTGTTCCAAGGCCAGTTTAATGGTCAAGCCACGGTGGATACACGCCAAAACCCGCCCGAAGTTCATCTGCAACCACGCCTGGAAGGCATTGCGGTGCAGGCATTACTGGCGATCTTGAGCCCGGCGGCACCGGCCCGCGGTGCGGGTGCGATGGATTTGGATATTCGTTTTAAAGGTTTAGATGTAGAGCAGGCGTTATCGTCCTTAACCGGCCATGGTGCGTTTTCGATCTTAGATGGTGCGATTGTAGGTGTGGATTTAAACCGCTTGTTGAACGAAGAAATGAGCCGCAGCAATTTCAGCAATATTCGTGATTCCTTCGGTGGCGAAACGCTGTTTGAAAGCCTTTCGGGCGAATTCAATGCCGATTCTGGCGTGCTCACACTGCCCGCGATGGATATGGAAACCCTGCAATTTGGCTTAAGTGGTGCCGGCGAAATGGATCTGCGTCAGCAATCGCTGAATTACAATATGGAGTTAAATCTGGGCGAACAACTACGGGCCCAATTACCGCCAAAACTGGTCAAAGCCACAGGCGGTGTGATTCCCTTGAGTTTAACGGGCGATATCACAGCACCGGTGGTGACGGTGAATATGGAGCAGTTACTCGAAAAAGCGGTGAAGAAAGAAGTGAAAAAGCGCGGCCGCAAGCTGCTGAATAATTTGTTCAAGCGCCTAGAAGAGAAAGACGAGCCCGAAGCCGAAGGCGAGGGTGGTGGCTCTTAACGGCGACTAGGCCGAAGCCATTAAGTGAAAATGAAAAGCGGGTGATGCATCATCGCCCGCTTTTTTATCGATAATATTCAATGCTAAAAAAACCAGCTCGCCAAGCCCAAGTTGGCCTAGAGGCTGATTATTCACGCAGTTGAACTCGGCGACCGGCGTAGAGTTCGGCATCGGGATGTATCACCACGCGCTCGCCCTCGTTGATGCCCGCCAATATTTCTGCACTTAAGCCATTGCGATGACCTAAACTGACCTGCCGTAGTTCTACACGGTTTTGTTCAACCACATACACCGCCCACTGACCTTGATCTTTAAACAGGCTCACATTGGGGACTTGCAGAACATGCTCGGCCTCCCACAATAAGAAGCGTGCCTCGACCCGATAACCATCGCCCAAGCGGGCCCAGTGATCGGCTGGGGAGTCAAAATCGACGATCACCCAAACCCGTTGTTCTTCGACACCTAACGCCGAAACCTTAGTGAAACCAACCGGTTCTACCCTGCGGACATGGCCTGTTAAGGTGTCACCGCCCCAGCGTTCTAGTTCCACCGCCATACCGGCTTCGATACGCACGGCATCAAAGCTCAATACGTCCACGGCTATCTCTAAAGCGTGGGGATCGCCGAGTTCCAATAAGGGGCTGCCCGCTTGCACAACGCCTTCGCTTTCGCGCAAACGTTGTAACACCACCCCGGCAATGGGCGCGCGAATTTCTACCCGCTGCGTCAGCAAGGCTTGGCTATCTTGATCGGCGGCAGAATAATGCAATGCGGTTTCGGCGGCATTCAAATTATGTTTGGCCACCTCCACTGAAAAGCGTGCCGAGCTTAAGCGGGCCTGAGCGCGGCGCTGCTCGGTGCGGCTTAAGGCGAGGTTATCGTCGGCAATATATTGCTGTTCTTGCAAACGCTCCTTGCGGGCCAGTTCTTGTTGTGTGAAATCGGCATGAGCGGCGGCTGCGGCTGCATCTTGTTGTGCCACTGCCAGCGCGGCTTCGGCCGCAGCAACACGGGCCTGGGCTTCGGCGCGGTGGCGTGGATCTAACACTTCAGATCGTAGCGGCTCCAGCTCGACAAGCACTTGATCGGGGTTTACGGTGTCACCCACTTCCCATGGCGAGCGATGCATATACCCGGCCACCGGTGCTGAAACGCGAAAGCGATCTTTTACGCGGGTTAAGCCTTCTTGCTCGATGGTGACCCGCAGGCTGGCGCGTTTGGCGAGGGCACTTTCCACGAGTAACGCTTTGGGCTGTAGGCCCCAAGCTAAGCCGGTGACGATACTGGCTGAGATCACAAGCCAAAACCACAAACGCCGTTGGGCAGCTCGATGTTGTCCGCTGTTCGCGGTGGATGACTTATTCACGCGTTTTTAAAACCTCGACCAAATCCAATTGCCATAGGCGTCTGACGACCACGATTGTAGAGAACAGCGCCGCGAGCAGCACCATGAAGGCAGCAAAGCTATAAGTAAAGGGCGATAACACCAAAGGAATTCGGTATAAATCCGACTGTAGATTATTGGCGATGATGTGACATAAATAACGCCCAATCACAAAGCCCAGGGGCAGACTAATAAGAATCAGCAAGGCGAGTTCGCCCAGTAAGATATACGCCACCTCGCCATGGCTATAACCTAAAACACGCAGGCTGGCGAGTTCGCGTCCGCGCTCGGCCAGGGCAATACGTACGGTGTTATACACCACGCCGAAAGCAATCACACAACCCAGCACCGCATTGATGAAGGTGAAAAATAACAGCACTCGCTCTAGAGAATCGTTAAGGCTATCGATAACCGTTTGACGCAGATTAATGCCCGCCACTTGGGGCATAGCGCGTAACGCCTCGTATACCGCCTGGGCTTGGCTTTCGTCGATGTTCAACATGGCACCATTGATGGCCGGGCCTTCATTCATGAGCCGATTCAATAAGTCTTGGCGCAGATAAACCCCGGTACCTAAAAACTGCTGGCTGAGTTGGGTCACCTGAATGGGAAGACTCACGCGCTGCCCTTCGAGAATATCCACTTCAACCCAATCGCCAGCGGCAAAGCCCAGTTTTTCAGCCAGATGAGCGGTGACCAGCAAACCTTCATGCGGCAGTTGGGTGTCTTGCAATTGGGTATCGAGCACGGCTTGTAAGGTGCGTTGTTCAGGTAAGCCTTGTAATGAGGTGCGATAGCTGCGCTGCTGAAAACGAATACGCGCCGGCACCGAGCGGTAGCCTTCGACGTATTCCACCCCCACTAAACGGCGCAAGCTGTAGAGGGTTTTTTCTGCCACCGCTTCGTTAAAGGTGACCTCAATATCTTGTTTTTGTGTGAGTTTGAATTGCACATGAATCATGTAGTCCACGGCATCTTGTTGAAAATTGCCCACCATTAAAATGCCGCAGGCCATGGCCAAACCAATCAACGAAAAAAAACTCTTGCCCGGCTTGCGCGTCAATTGCCGTACGATCATTTTGTCGGCTGCGCCCAAATAGCGCTCTAGGCCTAAGCGCTCCCACCAGCGATGTTGAAAATGTTCTGGCGCGGCTGGCCGCATGGCTTCGGCTGGCGGCAAGGCGGTGGAGCGATGCACCGAGCGTGCTGTGGCCAAGACGGCTGTTCCTGAAGTGGCAATGGCCACAATAAAGAAAAGCTCTGGCGGAGGCTGGTAAATCAACTCCGGAAAGCGGTAGAACTGGTTGTAAATACCCGTC
>JAKSCJ010000187.1 GCA_022360675.1 Lysobacterales bacterium | reverse complement strand
GTAAAACAACTTGGTTTCAAAGTCTAAACCCGGTGATAGGTTCAAATAAGCGTGACTGGGGCGGGCGTAGCAATAGATGCAGCCGTGTTCGCAGCCACGATACGGATTAATGGAAAGATCAAAAGGCACATCGGGCGAATCGTTCCGATTAATGATGTTCTGAACCGGTTCAGCGCTTAATGTGGTGGCCGGTTTAGGTGTTTCTTCTGCTTCAAACCGACTGGATTCCAGGTGCTCCATCGATTCTTCGCGGCGTCGCTGCTCGAAGCGACCTTCGGGGTTACTGAGCGCACCTCGGCCCTTGTGATGTTGTGATCGATGGTTCATAATCCACTCAATTGCTGTACAAATATACAGTATTTGAGTTTGCGGCAATGATCAAGCTTAAAAATGCTTGGTTTTGTGGCTGGCTGTAACTAGAGCAGTGGGGTGGTGTTTGGCTTGGGTAAAAAAATCGCCCGGATCTGGCGATGCGGGCGATTTTTAGAAAGCTTATTTTCTGGGCTTATTTTTTAGGCTTATTTTCGTAAACCGGGCCCGTTATGGCTTTGGATGACTTTCAACATGGGGGCGATTAACTTGAACGGCGCGGCGAGAATATTGCCGCTATCTTCAAATTCGTCGCCACCGGCAAAGTCCACCACGACACCACCAGCTTCGCGAACCAGCAAAGCGCCTGCGGCTACATCCCAAGGTTTGAGACCGATTTCCCAGAAGGCATCGACTCGGCCACTGGCTACATAGGCTAAGTCGAGTGCGGCGGAGCCGGTGCGGCGAATATCTTCGATATGCTCGAAAAAGCTACCTAACATGGCGATCTGCGCCGGTAAATGACGGCGTTTGCGGAAGGGGAAGCCGGTGGCTAGCAGAGCGCCATCCAATTGAATGCGGGGCGATACGCGTATACGGCGATTATTCAAAAACGCGCCACGGCCTTTGCTGGCGGTGAACAGCTCTTCACTAATAGGCTCGTAAACCACGGCTTGTTGGGTTTTGCCGTCGACCTGATAAGCGATGGAAATGGCGAAGTGCGGAATCTGGTGAACAAAGTTGCTGGTGCCATCTAGAGGATCGATGATCCAGCAGTGATTACTTTTTTGTTCGCTTTCGCGATGGCCACCTTCCTCACCCAGAATGCTGTGGTCGGGATAGGCTTGGCGGATGGTTTCGATAATCACCTGTTCGCATTGGGTATCGACCTCGGTGACGTAGTCGTAGCGTCCTTTGTCCTGAACTTTTACCGGAGCGCCTGCAGATTGCATACGATGGCGACGAATAATATCACCCGCCTTACGGGCGGCAAGAACGGCGGTTTGCAGAGGACCACTATTGTACATTTGGGGATGTCCGGGCTGGGTGGGAAAAAACGGTTCAGTCTACCAAAGTATCGCTGATAAGTATGCATTTATCGCATAAAAACTTGTATTGTTCGACCCAGACGCTTAGGTCGAGCACGTTTTTTTGCCATATTTGGCGTTTTTAGCCTGCACAAGTTTGATCTAAGCTTTTGGCCGGTGGCTTGTGCAAACGCTAGGTTTAGTATGATTTAGATCTTCCCTGAAGTGAGCGGTTTACGATGTGCTCGCCTTTGGGGTTTATGTTCGCTTGCGGTTTGCAAATATATAAAACTGGTTTGCAAACGCTTAAATTTTAAGGAGTTAATTGAAATGATCGGATATGTCACGCTCGGAACCAACCAATACGAAAATGCAGTGGTGTTTTATGACGATCTGTTGGGCTCGATCGGCGCGGGTCGTTTCATGGAGGGCGAGTACTTTACTGCCTGGGCTGTGGAGCCCGGCCAGCCTGGGGTTTGTGTGATCAGACCGCACAATGGTGAGGCTGCTACCGTCGGTAATGGCACCATGGTGGCCTTGGCGATGAAAACTCCTGAGCAAGTCGATGCGCTGTACAAAAAAGCCCTGGCTTTGGGCGGCACTGATGAGGGTGAGCCGGGTCCACGCGGTGAGGGCGGGTTTTATGCGGGTTACTTCCGCGATCTCGATGGTAATAAGCTAAACGCTTTCTGCATGGTGCAATAAGCCCCTGTCAGCGGGTAATTTTGGCCGGGTATGATCGCTCGATAATACCCGGTGCTACCCCATTGCTTTATATAGCGTTGAATTTAATCGAGCAAAAGCATTTGCCATTGGCGACGGTCTTGCTAGTATCAGGCAAAAAGAGAACAACAAAAGCGATTTTGCATGCAAGTCAGCTTTCGACATTACCGCATTTTTATTCTGCTACTCATATTACTCATCGTTGTGTGGGACCAGTGGTTAGACCGCGCCGAGATCCGTTCTTGGGAGCGCCCATTAACTGTGGTTGTTTACCCTATTAACGGCGACGGCAGTAAAGGTGCCGATCGCTATATTCGAGGTTTACGAGAAAGCCAGTTCGCTCGTATTGAAAAACTGGTGGAAAAAGAAGCGCGCCGCTACGGTGTCGATTTAATGCGCCCCATCGAATTTTATTTAAGCAGTGAGGTGGAAACGCTCCCTCCCCAGCCGCCACAAGGTGGCAATGTGCTGGAGATCATGTGGTGGAACTTCAAAGTACGCCGCTGGGCAGCTCAGGTGGACGATCTGCCTGGCCCTAAAGGCGATATTAAAGCCTTTGTTCAATATTATGATCACCACGGCAATGGTGTTTTAGGGCACTCGGTGGGTGTGGAGAAAGGGCGCTTGGCGGTCGTTAAACTGTATGCCACCCGTGCACAAGCGGCCGAGAACGATATGATTTTACTGCACGAGGTTTTACATACTGTTGGCGCTAGCGACAAATACGACCTGGCCACCAACCGGCCTCTCTTTCCCGATGGTTATGGCAACCCACAGCAACAACCTTTGTATCCGCAAAAGCGCGCAGAAATTATGGCTGGGCGCATCGCCACAGCCGAATATCAGTTCCAAGCGATACGATCCTTAAATCAAGTGGTTATCGGCCCGAAAACTGCCAGTGAAATTGGTTGGAGCACAGTAGAATAGGCGGCCGCCGAATCGCCTTGAGCGCAAAATACCGCCGTTAGCTTGGGCGCGATTCATGATATTTGTTGCTGCTTTTTTGGGAACTGCTGATGACCAAGTCAAGCTCTTTAGACTTTCCCCTCGATACCTTTCAAGACTATCTCCAGCGGGCTGTTGAACTCATTATTCAGCAGTATCAGGCCATGCCTGACACCCCGGCTTATAACGCACAAAACGAAGCGCAGGTGCGAGCACACTTCAGCGAACCTTTGCCCGAGGCAGGGGCTGAGTTTGCCAATGTTTTACAGCAGGTAAGTGAACGTGTTTATGGCCACGCCACCATGAATATTGCGCCAAAAATGTTCGCGTATGTGATGTCGGGAGGAAACCAGGTGGCGGTGATTGCCGATTTACTGAACTCGGCCATTAACCAAAACGTGACTAAATGGCATCTGGCACCGTCACTTACCGAAATTGAGCGCTGTGTGATTCGTTGGGCGGCTGAATTTATTGGTTTGCCCAGCAGCTATGGCGGTGCTGTGGTGACTGGCGGCTCGGGAGCAAACCTGGCGGGTTTAACCATTGCCCGGAATGTGTATTTTAAAGATCAAGGTATTCGTGAGCAGGGTTGGTTTGGTCAAACGCCGTGTGTCGTTTATGCCTCCACCGAAACCCATAACAGCGTGTTAAAAAGTATCGAATTACTGGGCATAGGCCGAAACCAATATCGGCAAATTCCGGTTCTGGCCGATTACACCATCGACACCCAGGCTTTACGGCAACAGATTCAGCAGGATCGAGAACAAGGCTTAAAACCATTTTGCGTCGTGGGCAATGCAGGAACGGTTAATACCGGAGCCATTGATCCTTTAAATGAATTGGCTGATACTGCCCAGCAAGAACAGCTCTGGCTGCATGTAGATGGCTGCTACGGTGGCTTAGCTTCGGCATTAAATGAGTTAAGCGAACAGTATATTGGCATGGAAAGGGCCGATTCCATCGCCTTGGATTTTCATAAATGGTGGTATCAAAACTTCGAGATTGGCTGTGTGCTAGTGAAAAATTGGCAGCAACTCTACGATACCTATTACACCCCGGCCAGTTACTTAGATGAAGGACCCGCACAAGCGCACTCAGCGGTAACAAAGTCAACTGAACCGCGCTTCAATATTACCGAACACCATTTTGATTTATCACGCAATGGCAAGGCATTAAAGGCTTGGATGTCGTTAAAAACCTTTGGTGCCGAGCGTATGCGGCAAATGATACGTAAAGATATTCAGCTCACTTGTTACTTGGCCGAGCAAATTCATCAATGTGAAGACCTGGAGTTGGTGTCGCCACCATGCTTGGGGATTGTGTGTTTTCGTTATATCGGCGCTACCGCAACGGCTGCTTCAAACGGGTCGCTTGATCGGTACGATAAGCAACAAAACCAAGAGCAATTAGAGGCGCAAATTGATCGGTGGAATCGCTTGTTAATACCGGCTTTAGAACAAGATGGGCGGGTGTTTATTACGGGTACTACGTTGCATCAACGGCGTGTGGTTCGAGCGTGTTTGATTAATCACCGGTTAAGCGAAGAAAATATCGATTATTTAGTCGCAGTGGTGCGTGAGGTCGCCGCCAGCATCAGTAAAGACTAAAGCGATACGCGCTATATATTCCCTGAATGTAATTGATGTACGTCAATATCAGCCAAGCTCACCCACTTACCATACACGCTAAGGGATGTAGGTAATGAAGAAGACTGAAGATCAAAGGGATGTGTTCATTCGCGTAGCGATAGACTCGGACTTTGATGCTATTTGGCCCATCTTTCACGATATTGTTAAACGCGGAGAGACCTATGCGTTTGACCCTGATTTAACGAAAGAGCAGGCTTTTGTGCTTTGGATGCGACAACCCGAAGTGTGTTGTGTGGCCGAATACAATGATCGCATTGTAGGCACTTACTACTTAAAGCCAAATATGGCAGGGCCCGGTAGCCATGTATGTAACTGTGGCTATATGGTTGCTGCCGCAGCAAGGGGCAAAGGCGTTGCGGCTTTAATGTGTCAACACTCTCAACAGCTGGCCGTACAACGCGGCTATAAAGCGATGCAGTTCAATAGTGTGGTTTCCAGTAACGAACAAGCGGTGCGCTTATGGCAACGTTTAGGATTCGACATTGTTGGGCGATTACCAAAAGCTTTCAGCCATCCGCAATTAGGCTTGGTAGATAGCTATGTGATGTATCGCTGGCTGTTATAATTCAACACAAGATCAAACCATGAAGGCAAATCTTCAGTAATAAGGACTTGCCGGTAAGGGATTAATGCGGGTGATTTGATCGTATGAGCAATTCTGCATGTATCGTTTACACATTTTTTCATGGATGCGAGCTTGTTGTTTTGTAGACTGGGCGCTCGTTTAACTTCGTTAGTTCTAGCCATTTAACGTTAAGGCTTAAAGCTTGTGGAGTGAGTGCTTAAAACCAAGTTAGGTAAACGTTTAAAGATCAATAGGGGGGCAGCTTTGCCCAGTGATCAAGCATAACGTTTACCACCAAGGAGCGGACTTTTTCATCATGAATGAAACGACCATCGAATTAGTACAAAAAAGCTGGGCAAAAGTACTTCCTAATGTGGATGCAGTGGGTGATCTGTTTTACAACAATTTGTTTGAACTCGATCCCGAACTGAAAAAGCTATTTAAAGGCGATATCAAAGCGCAAGGCAAAAAGCTGATGCAAATGATCAGTGTTGCCGTAAGTAAACTACGTAATCTGGATACCCTGGTTCCTGCATTGCAAGAATTAGGTGCACGCCACGTCGACTACAACGTTGAAGCACCGCACTACGACACCGTTGCCAGTGCCTTGGTAAAAACCTTAGGCGAAGGTCTGGGTGATGAATTTACCGACGAATTAAAAGCCGCTTGGGTTGAGGTTTATGGTTTGATTGCCAAAACCATGATCGACGCAGCCGATGCGCGTCGTGCCAGCGCTGCCTAAGCGAGCTGTCTAAGCATTAGTTTAGCGAACAACATAAGTCGCCAACGGCCACTGAGCCGTTGCCATTGAGTAGCTATACTGCTTAGTTATGGTTTAACAGCCAAACTCGGCGTTTATTGTTGGGTTTGGCTGTTGTGCGTTTAGTGGGCATAATCGATAAGCTATGGTACTTGCTGTGGCAGGCTGCCACTATATGAGTAGCCATAGCCTGCATGCGTGAATTCAATAACCGTAATGTTGAATTCATGCATGTTAACAAAGGCACGGCAAACTTTAGGTAAAAGACTTAAGGGGGGGCTTCGCAATGGATCAAGTAACTTCAGCTTTAGAGCCAAAAGCTCAACACTACACGGCACTCGAAGGCATGTATTTGGCCGCGCCAATTAACAGCTTGTATCCTTGCCGTATCCAGGTTGCTGAAGCGCGCTCGGTTATTCAGTTAGAGATTGATCCACGCTATTTTCATGCAGCAGGTGCGGTGCATGGTAGTGTGATTTTTAAATTGCTAGACGACGCGGCTTTTTTTGCCGCCAATTCATTAGAAACCGACGTTTTTGTTTTAACGACCTCGTTTACCACCTATTTAACTCGACCAGTGTCCACTGGGGTTTTACGAGCCGAAGGGCGTGTGGTGAACCGAAACAAAAGCCAGTTTATTGCCGAAGCGGTCGTCTACGATGCGCACCAGCGTGAAATCGGTCGTGGCAATGGTATTTTTGTGCGCAGCAAGCTGCCGTTGAACGAAGATGTGAGTTACAAGCTGAAGGTTTAACGTTTAGCCTTCTTATTATCGTTAACCCTCAACGATATTGGGGAATCCATCGCTTTCTAAGGATTCCACCCGCCGTTGTTCGCTTTCATCAAATAAACTCTGACGCAGCTCGTTTAACGCTGCGTTTTGTTCTCCGCTGCTTAAATTGCGTGCCAGTACTTGCTGGCGTTGTTGGCGGTATTGCTCCACACGCTGCTGCCATTGTTGGCGTTGGAAGTCTAACTCAGCCAAGCGGTTGGCAGCCTCTTCTCCATACAATGCGCTACGCTCTTCAAAGCGTTGTTGTGTGCTCGCTTGTAGTTGTTCAAATTGCCGCTGTTGCTCAATGGCCAGATGGTGGGCCACAGCATTCTCGCGGCTTTGACGCTGTGCCTGAGGCAGCTCTTGATGGATTTGCTCCAAAGCCTGTTGACGCTCGCTGGGGCTTAGGGACGAATCTTGCAGAATGATTTGTTCGGCTAGCACGGTCGTGGTGTATTGCTCTTCTTCGCCAAAGAAGGCTTCAGCAAGTTCATCGCCTAGAATCTCTCGTCGTAATGCTTGAAGTTGATCGAGGCGGCCAGCTAAATCGGCGCTGGGTGTGAGTTGATCGCTGGCGCTTAGGTAGTCGAGATAGCGCGCTAAGATGGCTTGTACGCGCGCGGCATCTGCGGGGCTGAGTCGAGCCAATGCATCGGTGCTGATCGCCGCTCGGATTTGCTCGATACTAAGCTCACCAATACTGCTAAGAAAGTAGTCGAAGTAGCGGCGTAGATTGATATCGCTGATGAGCTGGCCGTTGTCGTCGAAGCTTAAGTTGGCGTCGATATCGGTATTAAGCAACGACGGTGCAATAGTGGAATGAGCGCTGGTTTCTGCTTGATGATGTTGAGGTACTGAATGCTTTGCGGTCTGGGTCAAGTGCGGTGCTTCAAGCGGCATCTGCTGCTGGGCTTGTTGATGGGTTGGTGCTGCAAGTTCTCCAGAGCGGATTTCAAGAGGTGTTTCAGCCTTAGGCTTCAGCCAAATATAACCCGATACCAAGGCGATGGCGATGAGTGCAGCAATCCCGAACTGGCGTGAATTTTGTTGAGTTTCTTGCTGGCTTTGCGTTGGGGTTGAGGTGGAATGGCTAGCCATCGCGATGATCCCAAGTGGTGTGGGTTTTTAAGAAAAAGCGCGGTCGTTTTACAGCAACTTGCCTGCTCGCAGGAGCGAGCAGGCAAAGCGATATAATGCCGATCTACAGCGCATTAAAAGCCAGTAAAAAAACCGCCTATAAGCCGCGATTTTTCAAGCGATTCGCGTGGGCGCGATAGACCGAAGACGGGCTGGGTGTGAATAAACCACGCAGAGCCAGAATTTGATTCACTTCATCCAAATGATTCCACGGATAGTTATCGCGTAGCACATCGCCCCAGTGGTTCGAGCAACGGCCAACTAAACCATCGTTAGGCTCAAAGCCAAAGAACAAGCTACCGGCAACCATCAAGGCGTCGGAAGCGTCCAAAATATTAGTGCCTGCGCGGGTGCCACCCATCGAGTAATAGCGAATACCATTCACCACAGCAGCACCTTCGCCACAGCTAGAAGTGGGCATGCCTTGCGGATGTTGAGCATTGAACTGGGCCGAGCCCGCGCTGTTCAGGCTAACTAAAGCGCCCAGAGCATCTTGGGGGTCGTCGTCGCCGCTAATGAACTCGATCACATTGGATAGCGCAGTCACGAAGCCGGCGAGTAAGGTTTCTAGGGTGGAGCCGGGCGGTGCAATCACGCCTAAGGCATCGGCTACATCGCTACCGGTGTGGGGCGAACCCACCGAGGTAATGGAAGCCACTCAATCGGGGCGTACTGCTGCCACGTAACGAATAGTGGGGCCGCCATGGCTGTGGCCAATCAGGTTAAAGCGCTGATGGCCGTGGATGGCGCGTAACGTATCGAGCTCCTGGATCAACTGCTCGCCACGTACCGAGCTAAAGTTGCTGGACGAAACATTAGCCACATAAACGGTGGCACCGCCAGACTCTAAGGCCTGGGGCAAAAGGAAAAAGTAGTCGTAAACACCAAAGAGTTGGTCGAAACCTAATAAGCCGTGCACAAGCACGATGGGGTTATCGGTTTTGGTGTAGGTGCTGGCCTGAACCGGCATGGTGCTGGCAAACAACAGGCCCACTGCCAGTAATTTCACAAGAATAGCGCGCAAGGTCATTCCCTCCTAAAGCTGCTAGAAAATCCCTCTCAAATTTGTCATCGCAGATAACGTAAAGCATCACAAAGTGCCGTGTTGCCGGAATCGTTAATGACCATTTGATGACATCGCAGCCTACTGACCGGTTGGGAAAATTTCAACGCCAAACAGCGAGGCATTCTAAGCTGGCCAATATGCGCTACTCATGAATCAGAAAAAATTGAAGTAACAAGCTCGTTGCTTTTATTAGTAATTTTTTAAGTATCACTGCAATTAGCATTTCTTTAAATATGCTAAATTTAATACAGAGCTTTAACTAAACTCATATAGATTGATCCGCCCTCATTATTCAAGCACTGATTCTGCTAGCGAAAATAATGAGGGCGTTATGGTGAATACTTTGGGGGTTTTTGCTTGTGGTCTTGCGACTTATTCCACCGGCGCGATAGTGCCAAGTTCTACATCTTGATCGAACTGGCTTTGTAGCACGCCTTGGGGGTCAAAATGACGGGTAGACCAGCGTAAATGCGAGCCCACTTCGTAGCGGGTGTCGGAATGAATTTCCAGCTCTAGTACATCACCACTTTGTAGTGTCAACGGGGCTTCGGTGGGGAAATACAGCTGCTCCCAGTGGGTGGCGGGGGCATCGGGTGCGGTGCCCAGATGAACTCCAGGCGCTAATTCTGAGTGCCACCAGCTGGCAAAACCGTAAATGGTTTGGTTCTGTTGCAGGGTCCAGCGCTGCACGTTGTGACGCAGGCTGGGTACGAGATCGCTTTGATTAAAGTCGGCCTTGTCCCAACAGCGCTGCGCATCGTTCTGGGCCAGTAGATGCTCGGGCTTGAAAGTGCGCACGTAGAGATTATTCAAGCTCATGTAGCGCGCACGCTGGTAATTCAGCTGAAAACCCACCTGATCCCAAACACACAGCGGCTCGTAATGAACCGCAGACGTTACCGGCGCAATCCATTGTTTGATACTAGCGGGCATCATCACGCCGCCGGGTTTAAGAAAGCGGCGGGCGTCGTTGAGGTTTTCGATCAAATGCTCTTCAAAAGCGTAATTGCCCAGGGTTTCGGAAATCACCACGTCGCAGGGGGGCAGCTCGAATACCGAGGTCGAGTGCTCGGGTAAAAACACCATGCCATCTATATTGTTATCGGCGGCCAGTTCTTCGGCCAGCTGCAAAACCGGGCCGTGATCAATTAAGTACACCTCGGCCGCGCCCAATTGTCGTGCCATAAAGCCCAATAAACCGGTGCCAGCGCCCAAATCCACCACTCGCATGCCTGGCTTGATGACTTGCTTTAAAGCATCGTAAAAAGCTTGGTTGCGTACGTGGTCGCCCAGCATATTGCGGTGGAATTCAATGAACATAAGGGATGGCTTTTGATGAAATGGGCTCGTATTTTAGCCTAGACCTGCAGCTAAGTTGAGCCACTAAGGTAAGCTCTGGAATCACTCGTCTTCAGAAAAACTGAAACGAGGCTTTTAACAACAAAAGCATTCAAGAAAGAACAAATAAAGGGGGAGGTGCCATGCAGGCACGTTATCGATTAACCATTCGGTGTCCCGATCAGGTGGGTATTGTGGCGGCGGTGGCCGATTTTCTGGCGCGCCATGGCGCTTCAATTGTGGAGGCCAATCACCACACCGACTTGGAAGAAGGGTGGTTTTTCATGCGCCACGAGATTAGCGATATCCAGCTCGACAGCGCGGCTTTTCAGGCAGCTTTCGCCCAGCTGGCCGAGCGTTTTCAAATGCGCTGGCGCTGGCATGAGATTCAGCAGCGTCAGCGTGTCGCCTTATTGGCCAGTAAAGAACCCCACTGCCTGCTGGATGTGTTGCACCGCTGGCAGTGTGAAGATCTACCCTGCGATATTCCTTGCGTTATTGCTAATCATGAGGCTATGAAACAATACGCCGACTGGTTTGGTGTGCCCTTTCATTTTGTGGATTTTAATCACCAAAGCAGTACTGAAGCCTTTGCGGAAATCGCTGCGCTACTCAAACAATACGAGATCGATACCGTGGTATTGGCGCGTTTTATGCGGATTTTCCCTAGTGATTTCTGTCAACAGTACCGCCATCGCATGATCAATATTCACCACAGTTTCCTGCCATCGTTCGTGGGCGCAAAGCCTTACCACCAAGCCTACGAGCGTGGCGTGAAGTTGATCGGCGCCACCTGCCATTACGTGACAGAAGACTTAGACGAAGGCCCCATCATCGAGCAAGATGTGGTGCGGATTTCCCATGCCGATAGCCTGGCCGATATGGTACGTAAAGGTAAAGATTGCGAGCGACGCGCTCTGGCGGCGGGTTTACGCATGCACTTGCAAGATCGTGTGTTGGTGCACGGCCATAAAACCATTGTTTTTGCTTAGCAATCGTATTCAGCAAGCAAAACGCCGCTCATTGAGAGCGGCGTTTTGTTGGTTTTAGCGGGCGGCTTTCGCCTTGGTTGGTTGAAAACTTAACCTTTTTGTTGATCGATCCACTCGCTAACACGCGCTTTTAATACATCCATGGGCACCGCACCGCCGGTGAGTACCAAGCGGTGGAAGCTGCGAATATCGAAATCGTCACCCAGTGCGTTTTCGGCAGCCGTGCGTTGGCCACGAATCACGCGTTCACCCACTTTGTAG
>JAKSCJ010000476.1 GCA_022360675.1 Lysobacterales bacterium | reverse complement strand
GTTCTGTTGATAACGCAAAGCTTGGGAGAACGAGAAATGCGCAGCTTCCAAATGATTACGATCTAAAGCGTTGATACCCAGCTGATAATGGCGCTGAGCTTTCAGTTGGTTATCGAGCTGGCGATACAGTGCGAGGCTCTCGGTGTCGCTGGTGTCGGGCAGCAACTGCGCTAGCTCTTCTTCAGCGGTATCCAGTTGACCACGGCGCATCAGCTGATCGAGACGTAAACTCCAGGCCCGTTCTAATAATTGGCGACCGCGCTCGTCTAAAGCGCCTTGCTGCATTTCCAGCTTCAGTGACTCTAAGGCCAGTTCGTGGCGACCTTGTTCCAGTAAATCATTCGCGCTGATATTGACCGCTTTACCTTCTTCGCCAGTGCGCATGAATGCGGGTAGTTGCGGTGCTTGAATAGGTAGCTTTAAGACACTGTCGACAGAAAGGTTTCGTGGAACCTTAATATTGTTATAACGCGCGAGCAGATAAAACCATAGCTCGTGGCCTAAGTGTTTGCGTGAGATCTGCGCCAAGCTATCGCCCGATTGCACCGTGTATTCGGTGTGGTCGGTGCCTAACATTGCTTGCGGGTCGTCTTTAATTTGACGAACCAACCAAGCGGCGGTTTTGTGCTCGCCACTTTCTTGTTGCAAGCGGTTTAGTAGCTGGAACGCCTCATCGCCCTCACCACGCTCCAGCATCTGGATCGCTGAGGCCACGACGACATCGGCACGGGGTAGGGGTGCGGGTTCGTCTTGAATCTGCGGCATCGGGTCGGGCTGAACCACAGGCGACGGGCTGGGTTCGGCGGGTGGCGGTTGTTGCTCCATCATTGGTGCGCAAGCACTGAGCTGAAGCATGCCCGCGCCTAGCAGCACAGGTAGCCAATGACCAGATCTAATTTTCTTTGTCGTTGTTAAGAGCCCAATCATATCGTTTTAGTGTCCTTGGCAGCTGGAGCCAGTATGGCAAAGATCGCCGACACCTAGCCGAAACGGGCTAAGGCGTGGTCGATAGCGCCTATTGTTCCTCGCAGACAATGTGACTGATTCGCTGGTATCCACGGGGTACTTTAAAGCCCCGTTGGGTTCGTTCGCCCCAGTATTCTTCCAGATCATTGTAGGCGATGCGCAGGTATTTTTGTCCTGCCCAAATGCGGCAGGTGCCCCCCACTGGAACAACGGTGGCACCAGTGACCTGTTCTTCGCCTTTTTTGAGGCGGG
>JAKSCJ010000389.1 GCA_022360675.1 Lysobacterales bacterium | reverse complement strand
CACAAAAAAGCCTGCCACTGAAACAGGGCAGGCTTTTTGATCGGGGTGTAGCTCAACGCTTAAGCGCTGGCAAGCCATTGTTTACTTAGGCTTACCCACCACTTCATCCATGGTGCCTTGGGCCAGCGGGTGGTAACCCGGACGCGCTTCACGATAAATACGCTGAGCCATGGCCTGGCCTTTTTCGGTTTTCATTAATTCTTCGTACAACGGGGTAATGAGCTTACGGCGACCGATACCCGTGAGGTATTGATCCAGGCGGTTATAGGCGGTGCTGTAGTCGTTCACAATGGCGAGCTTCAGCCAGCTGTGTACCACCTCATTGTTGCCGCTATCAGTCAGCTTAAAGGCTTTATCCAATTCAGCCATACGCGCCACGCCTAAGTCTCGCGGCAGTTGATTGATGAAATACAGCCACTCGTGGGTGGTCCAATTTTTTACCGGCAGCTCATGGGCCGCTTTCTCGCCTTTCAACCACGCAGCGCTCAAGTTGTCGATATCACTAAAGGCATTGGAGCTGGGCACCGGATGGCCTTTGGGTAATCCGGGTTGGTAGATCCAGGCTTTCACTTCATCCATGCTGACCACACCGGGGTGCTTTTGCAGCAGGTTTTTGTCTAAATCTACCAAGAAACGATCGGTGGTCATGGTTTGAAACGCATGGCGATCAAAATACGATTTCAACCACGGATCAAAGCGCTCGCGGCCAAAGGAAGCTTCTAACCAAGCCAGGAACAAACGCCCTTTTTCATAGGCCACATTACTGAAGACATCGTCCGGGTCACGGCCTGCCAGTTGCACGGCCAATTGGGTGTCACCCGCCTCGTGACGTTCCAGATCGGCTTTTAAATCTTCAAAACCCAGCACTGCTTCCATCCGCATGCGGTCGGTGCCGAAGAGGTCTTCCATAATGCGACGCTCAAGGTAGGTGGTGAAACCTTCGTTGAGCCATAAGTCGGCCCACACGGCATTGGTCACCAAATTACCCGACCACGAATGCGCCAGCTCGTGAGCAATCAACGACACCAGGCTTTTGTCGCCCGCGATCACGGTGGGCGTGATGAAAGATAGACGAGGGTTTTCCATGCCACCGAAGGGGAAGCTGGGCGGCAAAATCAGGAGATCGTAACGCCCCCAGCGATACTCACCGAAGCGTTTTTCCACCGCATCCATCATGGTTTCGGTGTCTTCGAACTCGGCCGCAGCCGCTTCCAGCACCGAAGGCTCGGCATAAACTGCCGTGCGCTCACTCATCGACTGATAACGCAGCTCACCCACAGCCAATGCCATCAAATACGACGGAATTTGTTGCGGCATTTCAAAGTGGTAATCGCCATCTTGATCTTGCGGGTCATTAGCCGCACTCATTACCGCTTTTAAGCCTTTGGGCGTTTGGATATGTGCCTCGTAGGTAAAACGAACCTGGGGCGTATCTTGTAAAGGCACCCAACTACGGGCATGAATCGCTTGCGATTGCGAGAACAAGAAAGGCTGATTCTTGCCCGCTGTTTGCTCCGGCGTTAACCACTGCAAGCCACTGGCTTCAGGGCGGCTGCGGTAATGCACACGCACTTCGTTGGCCTTAGCTGGCAACTCAATTGTTAAGGCACGGCCGAGGACTTCGTCATCGTCACCCAGCTTAAACTTGGCCTGCTGCCAGGCTTGATCGCCCACTTTGGTCTCGACTTTGTCGATCGCCAAATCGCGCGTATCGAGAACTAATGAATCCACCCCTTCCCGTTGGTGTTCGAGCATTAATGTGGCATTGCCCACCAAGGCGCGATGATCAAAGTCCACTTTTAAGTCCAACGCCAAGTGCGTCACAGTGACTTGGTCTGGGCGGCTATAGCTGTGCGGATCGGGACGCTCGTCGGCCATTGTGGCCGCCATCACCGAACCCGTTAAAGCCAGCGATAATCCTAAACCCAACAAGGTTTTGCGCAGCATACGAGAAGTACGTGTAACTTGCATATGATGATAATCCGTGGTCGATTCAGCGCCCTATTGTGCCCCATGGATTGGTGGAATCACAGCGCCAACAGCGATTTCGCCCTGCACTTAACGCCTGCATCGCACCGCTAAACTCAAAGCCAATGCCGCCGTTTGACTCGCGCCCCTATTGATCGTTAATGTGAATTGGGCGGTAATGACTAAAAATGGCTTTCGCAGGTGGGAGGCCGCCGCTCAGCGCTGGCAGGGATAGCGCCCAATGGCGAGTTTCAATGATCGGACTCTTAAGGATAAGCAACCTGCGCTTACGCCAGTGAGATCAATCCTGCAGAATCAAAATTAATCATCATCATGATTGGCCAGAGCGCCAAGTAGCGAGCATCGTAAGTAAGACGGGCACGGCAAAGCAGCGAATACCTTTCACAAAAAAAAACGATAAATCAGCACCTGCGCCTACGTTCTCAATGTCGTCCATCGATCGTTTAAGGAGAGACGCTTGGCTTTTATGCAGTATCGTCAATTCGGGATCAAAAGCTTATTTAGACTAGGGCCGTTAACGGTAAGGTCGCCAGCGCAAGGCAGCCAATGGATGCTGCTTCTCGTTGCTGGCTGCCTATGGTTTGCGAACCAAGCCAGCGCACAAGCGCTAAACCACAACACAGAGCCAGTGCACACATCACCCATGGCTGCGAGCAGTTGGATTGGCATTATTGCCCCCGCCCGCTCAGTGGATGTGGTGGCTAATTTGGAAGGCCGTCTACAAGCTTTGCATGTCACCGTTGGGCAGCAGGTTCAACAGGGCCAACGTTTAGCCACTCTAGAAGCCCAAGTCCTACAAGAAGACCTACCCATCGCCCAGGCGGCATTGGCCTCGGCCCAGGCCGAATTAGGTAATGCCGAATCTCAGTTGCAGCTGAGCCAGGTACGCTTAACACGTCTACAAAAAGCCGCCCAAGCCTTTTCCCAAGAAGAACTGGATCGCGCCCAGGCCGAGCTCAGCCAAGCGCAGTCGAATCAACAAATGGCCACGGCCCGTGTAGCCGAGCGCAACGGGCAGATCGAGCGTTTGCAAACCGCTCTGCAACAAACCGAAATCGTCGCGCCGTTCGGCGGCATGATTAGCTTGCGTTATCTAGAGGCGGGTTCGTCGGTGGCCAGCCAAACGCCCATCATGCAATTGATGGCCAGTGAAGAATTAGTTGTACGTTTTGCGGTACCGGCCGAACAATCTAGCCAGCTCTCCATTGGTCAATCGCTCACTATCGCCTTGGGTGATCAGTCTCATCAGCGCCAGCGTTTCGATCATCAAGCCCAAATCAGCTGGATTGCCCCGGCGGTGGATGTGGCCTCACAAATGGTCTTCGCTGAGGCGCAGCTCACCAGCCCCCACGGCCAATTACGCGCAGGCTTAAACGCTTGGGTGAGCAAAGATATAAGCAAAGCAATCAGCCAACGACATTAATGAACAAAGTTAATGAACAAAGGGCAGCAAAACGACCAAATGTACCAATACAGGTAAAAACTCAGGCAAAGGATCGCCAGCACTAAAGGGAATCTTCATGCAGCAGTTCAGTGGTCAGCAGCAAAGCCAACAGCAAGCCTCCGGGAATCAGCTCCTTATTATTGGCGGTGAGCGCTTCGACTGGCCCAATACTTCGGCCACAGCCTCGATGCGCCACATCAACTGGGGCCCCAATGCAGTGCATACCATCATGAATGTGGACTGGTCGCATTGCAGCTTGGTGTGTTTACACGGCCCCTTAGATGCGGCAGTGATCGATGCCTTCAAACGCTGCTTAGAGGCTTTAAGCTATCAACCCATTGTGCTTTGGCATGGCAGTGAGCAAGCATCGCCGCCCAGCCAACTCAAAGCGCTGCTTTACTATCACAGCCAACACCGTTTAAGCACACACAACCTAAGCACACTGATACAGCGTTTATGGCACCAACCTAAACATCAGCACCCACTCACACCGGCACAACAAGAACAGGTGCAGCGCTTGGCCGAACGCATTGGCCATTGCGAACATTGGTACCAAGCGTTAAGCGTTCTGTTGGCTGGCTGCCAGCGTTTACTCGATAGCGATGACTGCGATGTCATTTTGTGGCAAAGCCACGATGACGAGGCCGCTTTTAATGAGGCCATTGTTTTTAGCCAGCAACATCAAGGGCTCAGCGCCTACTGCCAAACTACGGGTTTGGCGCTGCATTGCGAACAAGTCGCAGAGGACCAGCGCTTCGATGCCAGTGTGGATATCCCACCTGGCCATAACCGTAACGATCAGCAACATGGCTCTTTATTATTATTGCCGTTGCTGAAACAAGCACTGGGGCCCGGTGTTTTGCGCTGTTATCGCGGGCCACAGCAAACCGCTTTTAGTGCCGAAGACAAACGCCGCATGGAAGCCTTAATGGATGCCACTGCCGATGCCTTAAGGCGACAGTGGATTTTACACGCGCGCCCCGACCATCTTAATTTGAGCGAAGAAAGCCCCGCGCTCAATAATCCGATATACCGTCGCGAAGCCCTGCAAGAATTTATGCAAGGCGAACAAGAAGATGGCGACATCTTATTGCAAGACGATCACCTCAGCCGCTGGACGTATTGGATCTTACTCGCCGGCCTTTTACTAATGGCGGCCTACCTGTGGTTTGGCACTGTGCACGAATATGCCAACGGGCCTGCCATCGTCAACAGCAGCGGCCGTACTGAACTTACCGCTCTAAATACCGGCACCATCAGCGAGCTGCTGGTAGAACCCGGTGCTCAAGTCCGTGCGGGGCAAGCTTTATTAAGCCTGCATCAAGGTCGTGAGCTGGCTGAACTACAACGCTTACAACAAGAATTCGACGCCCGCCTGCGCCAGCGCCTTTTGAACCCTGACGATGTCCAAATCGAAGCGGTGTTAATTAACTTGCGCTCTGAGTTGGAGCTGGCTCGTTCATTACTCGATGAGCGCACCATCACCGCGCCTCAGGCGGGCGTTGTCGGCGATATTCGCGTGCGCACCGGGCAGTTTGTGGGGGCTGGCCAGTCGTTAATGACCTTAAGCCACAACGACGAAAGTCAGCAGTTATTGGCGCTCATTCCCGGCCGCTTCCGGCCACAACTAGCTGTAGGTATGCCGTTGCGTATGGAATTGGTGGGTTACCCCTACGATTACCAACATCTCACCATCACCAAAATCGACCAGCAAGCCATTGGCCCTCAACAAGCGCGCTTGTATTTGGGTTCCAGCATTGCCGATGCCTTAACGATCGAGGGTCCGGTGGTGTTGGTTCAAGCCGCCCTGCCCGACGAATTCACCACGCTCGATGGTGAGTCTTATCACTATCACGATGGGATGGCCGGACGCATTGAAATTCGCCTGCGCAGCGAATCTATCGTGGAACGTTTACTGCCCGGCTTAAAACTATTACGAGGCCAACATGAGTGAGCTCAGCCAAGGTCAATTGCAACAGCGCTTTCCCGCATTAGGCAAGCTGCGCCAACGCCGGAAAATTCCGTATTACCAGCAGACCGCCGCCACCGATTGCGGTGCCGCCTGCCTAAGTATGTTGTTGGCTTACCACGGTAAAGAGCTCACCTTAGATGAGGTTCGTGTTGCTGTGGGCGTGGGGCGCGACGGTGCCGACGCCTTAAACATTCTGCGTGCCGCCCGCTGGTACGGCATGGTGGGGCGTGGCGTCAAAATCAGCGATGTCAGTAACATCCGGCAACTACCCAAAGGCAGTATTTTGCATTGGAGTTTTCGCCATTACGTCATTTTTGAGGGATACCACCAAGGTCAGTATCACTTAGTCGATCCTGCTCAGGGTCGCGTCAAGGTTAACGAGGCCGAGTTATCAAAGCACTTCACCGGCGTGGCTTTAGAGCTGCAACCGGGCGATCGTTTCACTGAAAAACGCCGCCAGATCACCGGTGCCAAACGCTACCTTTCTTACTTACTCAGCCAACGCACCACGCTCACAAAAATTGTCGTGACTTCATTGATCTTGCAATTGCTGGCTTTAGCGGTGCCCGTACTCACCGGCATCATTGTCGACCAAATCGTGCCCCGCGAAGATGTCGAGCTATTGCAAGTCTTGGGCTATGGCTTGATTTTACTCATCGCCTTTCGCTTAGCCACCGCGTTGTTGCGTTCGCATCTACTCATCTTTTTACGCACCCGCTTAGATGTGCAAAGCAGTTTTAATTTTCTGCATCATTTAATGGATTTACCTTACCGCTTCTTCCAACAACGCAGCTCGGGCGATCTACTCACTCGCTTGCGCAGCAACGCTAATATTCGCGACATTCTCACCGCCAGCACCTTATCGGCCTTGCTCGATGGCTCCACCGTGCTGCTGTACTTGCTCGCCTTGCTCTATGCCAGCGGCCCCTTGGGTTGGGTCACTTTGGGATAGGCGCACTGCGGGTGGGAATCTTCTTATTCACCCGCCAACGTTACCGCGAACTCACCGCCGAATACCTCCAGGCCCAGGCCAACACCAACGGTTACGAGGTGAATATGCTCACCGGCATCGAAACCTTAAAAGCCAGCGGTGCCGAAGAACGGGCCTTAAGCATTTGGTCGCGCCATTTTGTCACCGAAGCCGACGTGAGTATTCGGCAAGGGCGTTTACAGGCCAAAGTAGACTCCATCCTCGAAACGCTTACCTTGGCTTCGCCATTAATCATTTTGATGGTGGGCGCACACTTAGTGCTGAATGGCTCTTTAAGCTTGGGCACCATGTTGGCACTCAATGCCTTGGCAATTGGCTTTTTACAACCACTCACCACGCTGGTGAAAGAAGCATACGACCTTCAGCGCTTCAGCAGTTATCTTGAGCGAATTAACGATGTGATGGACTCCCCACCCGAACAACAGCGGGAAGAAATGATTCAACCCAATCGTTTAAGTGGGCGTATCGAACTGCAAGATGTGAGCTTTAGCTACAGTCCGCTGGCGGCACCTGTGGTGCGGAATGTGAGTTTATCGATTAAACCGGGGCAGTTTGTGGCTTTAGTTGGATCGTCGGGTTCGGGAAAATCCACCTTAGCCGGATTAATTTCAGGCTTGCATCAGCCCAGCCACGGCCAAGTGTTGTTCGACGGTATCGATCTACATCAAATGGACTTACGTTCGGTACGTCAACAGCTGGGTATTGTCACCCAAGAGTCATCTTTGTTTCCCCTGAATATTCGCGAGAACATCGCCTTAAGCGAACCCAGCGCACCACTAAAACGAGTGGTGGAAGCGGCCCGGCAAGCTTGTATTCACGACGATATCATCGCTATGGCCCTGGGTTACCAAACCCTCCTGCCCGATCGCGGTGCCACCTTATCGGGCGGACAGCGCCAGCGTTTGGTATTGGCTCGCGCCTTGTTTCAGCAACCGCGAATCTTACTGCTAGACGAAGCCACCAGCGCCTTAGATAACGTGATTGAACAACAGGTTTACGAAGAACTGCGTCATCTCAGCGCCACGCGAGTGGTCATCGCCCATCGTTTATCCACCGTCCGCCATGCCGATGTCATCTTGGTGATGGAACAGGGCCAAGTGGTGGAGCAAGGAAATCACGAATCCCTATTGGAACAAAACGGCTTATATGCGCGCTTGGTGCGCGCCAGCGATCACAACTCATCGAAAACAGAGCACGAATAAGGAAATCCCATGGGCAGCGGCATTACACCCAGCCACCAACCTTTGTTGAATCTTTTATTGGAGCGTATTCTCCCGGCAGGTACGCATAATCACGATTACTTCGCCGGTGCCAGTGCCTTACAACTCCATCAGTTTGTACAAGAGCAACTCAGCGCTTCGCGCCATGGGCTGATTCAACAATTACTGCCCCATGCAGAACAAGCGCTGAATCAGCACTGTCAGAGCCAATTTCAAAGTGATTTTATCCACTGCGATACCCGCCAACAAAACGCCTGTATTCAAGCATTGCTCGAACAGCCGCACCGGGCCTTTCAAGCGTTTTTCCAGCAATTAATTCGTTTAGCCTTAGAAGGCCTGTTAAGCGACCCAAAACATGGGGGCAATCACCAGCAAGAAGGTTGGCGCTGGATGAGCTATCAACATCAAGAGCCATCGATCAACGATAATGAATCCACCCGATGAGCCGTCATTCAGCCAGCTGGGATGTATTGATTATCGGCAGTGGAGCCGGTGGTGGGGCCATGGCGCATCGTTTATGCGAGCGGGGCTTGCGCGTGTTGCTACTAGAAAAAGGTCCGCAACATTCCAGTAGCGACTATCGTCACGACGAGCTCAGCATGCTGCACGATAGTTTTTTCACGCCTGATCCGGCGCTGGATCCACATATGGTGGTCACCCAGCAAACCACGCGTGCGGTGCCGCATAAACTGGGTTGGAGCGCCTCCTGTGTGGGCGGTGGCACCGAACACATGGGCGCGTATTTATACCGCTTTCATCCCGATGATTTTCGCATGCGCAGCGTTTTTGGCGATTACGCCGAGCTGTGCGATTGGCCCATTACCTATGCAGATTTAGAACCCTACTATCAACAGGCCGATCAGCTGCTGGGCATGGCTGGCAACCATAGCGCCGACCACCACTACGCCCCCAGAAAAAATCCTTATCCACTGCCGGAGCTACGCAGTCACCCTATCGCCCAAGTATTAGAACAGGCTTGTCAGCAACACGGCTGGCAGGCTTCTGCCACCCCGCGCGCGGTGAATAGCCAGCCCTATGCCAACCACCCAGCCTGCAGTTATTGCCAGCATTGTGGTGGCTACGGCTGCCCCAGCGGTGCCCGTGGCAGCAGCTGGTCGCGCTTATTGAAACCCGCCGTGAGCGGAGCATTAAATACAGCTGGCATGGTGGAAGTCCGCGCTCAATGCATGGTGCGTCGGGTGCTATTGGATTCTGACAACACTCAGGCCTCACACGCGCCCAAAGTAACCGGCTGCGAATATATTGATCGTGAAGGCGCAGTGCAAAGTGTGTATGCCCACACCGTGGTACTGGCCTGTTCAGCGGTAGAAACCGCACGCTTACTCTTGCTCTCAGCTAATGATCGCTTTCCCCAAGGCTTAGCCAATAGCTCGGGCAAGGTCGGCCGGCACCTGCAATTCCATGGCGTCACCATGGGTTGGGCCGAGTGGCGCAACGAAGGGAATACACCCGCCGTGCGGGCAGCGCTGGCGACCAGCAACAGCCCATTTATTGGCCGTAGCCTGTACGATTTTTATCATTTACCCGCGAATATTGCCCCCATCGGCCACGGCGGCATCTTACGCTTCAGCCGCGCCAGTCCCGAGCCCATTACCGATGCCCAAGCCTTGGCCTTAAGTTCAGGAAATCCACGCTGGGGAGACCGGCTAGTCGCCGATTTACAGCATTTTTATCGCCGCAGCTACCGCATGGCTTATGAAGTATTTCACGGCTTTATTGCCAATGCCGATACCCACGTAAGCTTAGACCCCGATGCCACCGATCACTACGGCTTACCCAGCGCGCGTATTTCCTTAGCGGTGGATCCGCATCAACGGGCTTGTGGTAACTATATCGCTCAGCAGGCCGAGGCTATTTTTAAAACCATGGGTGCCAATAACATAGGGCGCTCGGTCAGCGGCGGAACCACTTGGCATCTAGCCCACGGCACCTGCCGTGCCAGTCATGACCCACACCAAGGTGTGGTCAATGCCCAAGGCCAAAGCCATGATATTGCCAATCTGTTTGTTGCCGACGCCAGTTACATGCCTAGCAATGGAGCAGCGCCCCCGACCTTAACCATTATTGCTAACGCGCTTAGGATTTCTGACTATATTTGCAGCGACGATTACAAAGAAAAACGCGATAAATAGTTTCTATTTATAACAATCAGCTATGAAAGACTTTCTCACTTGCATGCTAAGCCCGCACCATTTAAAAAAGCGATGAAGACTAAAAATAAGATAAGAATAAATAAAGGAATTTTGATAAGCAGCTTTAATACTCGACCGTTTGAGTGGGTTAACCCATCAAACACGCCTAAGCAGCACAGCCAACAAGGAGTATCAGTATGAAAGTTAGCGACTCAATCAACGCACTTAAAGACCGAGACTTACGTCAAGACTTAGATCAGGATATCCAGCTCAATAGTGGCATTGCAGAAATTGACGACGAGATTTTAAGCACTATTTCCGGTGGTTGCGCGCCCACAACACCTGGGGTTTCGTGTGTGCCGCCGGGTGTTTTTTGCCCTTAAACCCACAATAGCTTAAATCTAAAACATATCAATCACGCATTGTTTTGCGTTACCGCCCGCGCTTGTGGCCACACCACTTAAGGTGAATTGCCAGAGTGAAAAAGCCTAAGCAATGCGGCCCTAGACCAGCCGCAGGGTGGGTAACGCTTTACGCCACCAGTCTATCTAGCCCATGAATCTACTTGTGCTTTTAATTCATGCAGAGTGACTAGGTGGTGCTCATTAATAGACCTATAGGGAATTCATCATGGACAAAAATTTAGAAAATATTAACGAAGAACTGTAAAACAGCGTTGAAGCACTGGACGACGACGCACTAAGCAGTGTGGCCGGCGGCTGTATTCCTAATTGCGGCGGCGGTGGCGGTGGCGGTGGTTTTGGCACCACGCCAAATTTCTCCTGCAATAACGGTTTCCCCTGCCCCTAAACCGGGCTTCTTTCGCTGGTCGTATCGACTAGCGGTTAATCGCTATCATTTCTATACAATCTCATAGGGAATTTTAAAGATGAACAAAGAGTTAGAAAACATCAACGAAGAGCTAGAAAACGCCATCGAAACACTGGAAGACGATACCTTAAGCAGTGTGGCTGGCGGTTGCGTGCCTAATTGCGGAGGAAACGGTTTCACCACGCCCCTCAACTCCTGCACTACCGGTGTTTGCCCGTAAACACCAACTTAATTGTTGGTTATTGGTAGAGCGAAATAAGCCGGTCCTGCCTTATTTCACTCAAACATCCTCATTTATTCGCGTCTTGTCTTG
>JAKSCJ010000341.1 GCA_022360675.1 Lysobacterales bacterium | reverse complement strand
CGACCTCACCACCCGCGGTTTCACCGGCCATGAGCACCTAAACGAAACCGACCTCATCCACATGAACGGTCGCGTTTACGATTACAACTTAGGTCGCTTCTACTCAGTCGATCCCTTTATACAATTCCCCGAGAATTCCCAGAGTGTGAATGGGTACTCTTATATTTTGAATAATCCTTTGAGTGGGACGGATCCGAGTGGGTATCAAAGCAATAGTGATGTAGATACGCAAACCGCTGCGGGCTCAAGCTCGGGTGGTAATAGTGCGATGGACACAGCGAAAGCCCGAATACATAAAACTGCACCGACAGGCTCGAACATCAAATCACAGGTTCGAATTGCTGTGAACGGAGGAACGGCTGAGTTCAGTAGTTCTGGGGAGTTGTTGAGTGGATCGGGGAATCTTAGAGGATTGTTGAGCACACTTATTGTCTCTGGCAATGGCGGAGTGAGTACACCGACGATAAACATGGGGAATGGCCAAGGTAATACTGGTCAGGATTCACCAGATGGTCTATCTGACGTTGGCAAGCCGGGTACTGGTGGCAATGGAATGGGCAATAGTCTTAATGCGCAAATGGATGCGACTGGTTGTCAAGTGCCGTATAAGTGTGATTCGAACTTGATTGACACTAAACCGGGCATCAAGGCAAACTCGGTAACAGCGGACACGTTGCCTAGCGGGAGTCAGGGCGCTGGAGTGTCCGTACCGCATTGGGCAAAAAACCCACTCGGCTTTGCCATGTTTGCACTAACTTATTCTCAAGGGATATCGATAAGTGCTGATCGAGCAGACGAGTATAATAGGCAAATATTTCGTGTAGTTAATCCTGCAGAATATGCGATTTTACAAACTACTGGTCAGTTTCCGCCATCTCCAAGTGGCTTTGAAGAAAAGCAGTTTTGGGTCCGTATAGAGCATGCTCATAAATGGGTTGAGAGATTGCACATGCGGGGGTGGGAATCGTCTGTTGCAATCATCTCTACTCTAGTTAGAGATTCAACTTTTAGATTGTCAGTTGACGTTAATGAGCCTGGTATTGGTTATTTTCGTAGCTTTGGGCCTGAAGCCTTACCAATCTTGAATAGAGATGCACAAGAGTTTGGGATTTATACTCACAAAATAATAGGAGATGGTTTCGAATGAACGATGATCAAGAGCACTTGTATGTATCTATCTACAGGGCTTACTGTAATTTCTATGGCGATAATTTCCCCGGTTTAAATCCTAAAGTGCATGATGGGTTTATTTGCCATATCGTAATTGACGATACTAATCACCCCTGTAAAGTAATGACAGGAGGTGATGTAATTTATATGGGAGAATCAAGGTCAGTTAAACTTGAATTCATGTCATGTGAAGTAATGGGCGATATGAAAAATAAATACGCCAGTCTTTGTGTTGCTAATAAAGCTTTTGCAAAAGTCTTATTAGAGAGTGCTGAAGAGATTGATTTAGAATTGTTTATTAAACCGAACGCGAACACTTAAACGGGGCTGATTTCATCCACATGAACTGTCGAGAATACGACTACAACCTAGGCCGCTTCTACTCAGTCGATCCCTTTATTCAATTCCCCGAAAATTCCCAGAGTGTGAATGGGTATTTTTATATTTTGAATAATACTTTGAGTGGGACGGATCCTAGTGGTTACCTAGGAAAAGATCTTGGGGAGGCAGCATTTCTTGGTGGCGTAGCTGTCGCTAGTGCTATATTTTTCTCGCCAGAAGAAGCTCAGTTTAATGCGAATGCACATGCTCTTATTGGGGATGACGACCAAGCATTGGCAATTGCAGCAGGTCAAGCTCTGACAGGAAATGAAGATTTAGCGCAGACAATTGCTCATTCAGTGTTAGCTGGTGTGGTGGCGACAAAAGCAGTTGCCGCTATTGCGGCTAGGAAAAATCGCCGAGGAGGTAATGGTAACCACGGGCAGAGTAAAAGTAACGGAGGTGATAAAGATCAGGGTTCCAAACTAAAGAGTATAAACGAACCTGAGTCACTAGAATCGAACAGTAAACTTGAAAGTACTGGTAAATTATCACCTCATGAAAAAGGAGAGGTTGGTAAAGAATTTATTAAAAGGAAAGCAACTGAAGAAGGTTATGTATTCCATGGTGAAGAGGTAACGTTTGAGTTGTCTAATGGAAAAAAACCGAGCTGACTTATTTGGTACTAATCCTGATGGTAAATGGTTTGCGTAGAATGTAAAAATGGACCAAGTGCCAAACTAACGCCAAACCAGAAGCAAGCTTCAGTTGAGTTCCCCGATGAGGGCGCGATACCAAGAGGGAAGAATACGGAGCAAGCAGGGTTAACTGTTGGAGAAAAAACTGGTCCAATAGAGTTTGAAGTGAGGCGTGTGGATGCTGAAAACATTAGATAATGCACCCACATTTAAAGATGTCGGTCGATGTGCCGGTACTCGTATATGTAATTGAGAGTTGTTATGGCAGGTATTCATGAAACTGATAAAATCGACTTAATTGCTGATCATCCAGAAGACAATAGGCTATGTCTATTCATGGTGGAAACTCGCGAATGGTCTGAGTCGCAAGAAATGTATCTAGAGTTACAAGAAAAACTCAGCACTTATCTTACGTACATCGATTGCGGGAAATTATACGAAGACTATCCTGGTTTTGTTGGGAAAGGGATCAGGTTTATGCTTTGCTACTTTTACCCGTTAAATGATATAGCTACTTCCACTATTAGCAGAATGGAGACGATTCTATTCGAGAGAAATATTGAGCTAGTTTTAAAAGAAGGCGATCCTTCAATTTTCTTAGATAAAGAGGGCCTTGTAAAATCGGATTGCTAGTTGGATGAGCCTATTGTTACGATAAAGGTATTCTAAACCACTACTAAAGCAATGGTGATTTAGTCGAAAGCGCTGGTCGTGGCTTCGATCCCTTCGGCAAACCCCGCGAAGACGACTGGGCCGATAGCGACCACCGCAACAACGGTCTAAACGACCAGGGCGACACCGCTAACCTCCCCGGCGATCTCAACCGCGACGACCTCACCACCCGCGGTTTCACCGGCCATGAGCACCTAAACGAAACCGACCTCATCCACATGAACGGTCGCGTTTACGATTACAACTTAGGTCGCTTCTACTCAGTCGATCCCTTTACACAATTCCCCGAGAATTCCCAGAGTGTGAATGGGTATTCTTATATTTTGAATAATCCGTTGAGTGGGACGGATCCTAGTGGGTACACAGTTTGTGATGCCAACGGGCAATGCAGCCTTGGGGATATTAGTAGCAGTGAAATTGAAAGTTTATCAATCTACGAAAATGGTGTGATTACCGTTACCACCACGAGTGGTGAGCAGTATGCAACCACGAGTATCACGGTGAATAGTGGTACATCGGTGATTAACTCATTAGGTACAACCACTGCCAGTGTGATTTCGCCTGAGTACACATTATCTACATCGAGTAGAACGAATCAGCAGAATGCGAGCAATATTTCCCAAGATTCCACAGGTAACCACGGTGGCAATGCCGATGGCATGTTTAATGAGGGTGATTTCTGGGATCTCGCAGGTGGCCTAGGCAAAGGGTTAGTGAATGATTTTGCAGATGAAGTTGCGAATACACCATTCTTTCAAAGCCCTCATACAATGCTCCTGGAGCATATCACGGGAGCTGGTTTATCTGGGCCAACATTAAACTCGCTAGGTTGGTTTGATGGTCAAGCCTTCGAGCCATCAGATTCTAATTTGGGCAATTTGGGCGAGGATTTAGCCCCAATTATCCCTTTGCTAGCCGGTGGCGGTGGCCTATTGAGGGATGTGAGAAGGAATGGCGATAGCTATATAGAGAGTGTTATCAATTGGTTTAACCCTTGCCATTGCTTTGTTGCAGGAACCCTTGTACTTACCTATGAAGGCTTGGTTCCTATCGAAGAATTAGAAGTTGGTGATATCGTTGCCAGCCGTAGTGAGAAAAACGGGTTTACCAGCTGGCGCCCGATTACCCAGCTATTTAGATTTGAAGAGCGTCCTACATTAACACTGACTCTGATGAACTCAGAAGGTGAATTCGATGAATTTGTGGTCACTCATGAACACCCATTTTGGGTTGAGAGTGCCGGTTGGGTTGAGGCTTCCAGTCTTGAAGTTGGTGCCTTAGTTGTTGCCTTAGAAGAAGAGCAGTGGACGGTTGCTGCTAGAACTGAGAACCCTGGCTTCCCCAGCACTTACAACTTTGAAGTGGAAGACTTCCATACTTACTTTGTTGGTGAGAGCGGGGTTTGGGTTCATAATACTTGCGGTAAGCGTCCTCCCAATCTGAGTCCAGAAGGTGCGGGGCGTAGAGGCGCTTTTCAGGAAGCAAAACGGAGATCAGGAGTTCCGGTCGGCATGGAGCCATATAGTGTAGGTCCTAACTATGACAAAAGAGATAAGCTACAACCGGGTCGAGTGTATACATTTAAAGTGCCGAAACAAGGAGGGGGGACGAGAGATGTAATCATCCGTGATGATGCTGGTGGCCACTACTACGGGCCTAATGACCCACAGAATAGAGGTCCACATTTTAACGACGAAAATGACGACCATTATGACTACTAAAATCCAAACTGAAATTACATTAGACACCGCAGTGGATAATGAAGTTTATAACTTAAATGTG
>JAKSCJ010000194.1 GCA_022360675.1 Lysobacterales bacterium | reverse complement strand
TGTGATGCTCAAGCCCTCTGAAATGACACCGCGCACTTCTGAGTTGTTGAAAAGCGTCTTGGCAGGTGTTTTTCCTCAATCCCAAGTAACCGTCATTACTGGTGGGCCCGATGTGGCGGCCCGTTTTTCTGCTCTGCCTTTTGACCACCTGCTCTACACGGGTTCGACCCATATTGGGCGCAAGGTGATGGCAGCCGCGGCTGAAAATCTGACTCCGGTGACCCTGGAGCTTGGCGGTAAATCGCCAGCTATTGTTGATCAGGATTATTCTATCGACGTGGCGGCCGATCGCCTCATTACGGGTAAGTTATTGAATGCGGGTCAAACTTGTATTGCGCCCGACTACATCATGTTGGCGGGTGTTTCCCAAGAGCGCTTTGTGGCGGCTATTCAAAAAGCCTTTGAAAAAGCGTATCCGGATTTCGCCAATAACGCCGATTACACCAGCCTGAACAACGACCGCCACTACCAGGGCATGGAAAAAATGCTCAAAGACGCGCGTGATAGTGGTGCTGAGGTCATTCCTTTATCGGATGCACCCAACGATGCGCAAAAGCGCCGTTTTACGCCATGTTTGGTGTTGAATCCTAAAACCGATAGCTTAGTGATGCGCGAGGAAATCTTTGGCCCGATTCTTCCCATCATGACCGTGCCCGATGTGAAATCGGCGGTGAAATACATTAATCAAAATCCGCGGCCTTTGTCTTTGTATTACTTCGGCCATCGTCAAGCCGACTTTGTGTTGAACCACACGATTTCTGGTGGTGTTTGCATTAACGACACTTTGCTGCAAATGGCGCAAAACGATTTACCCTTCGGCGGCACCGGCGATAGTGGCATGGGGCAATACCATGGTTACGATGGCTTCATGACATTTTCGAAGAAGAAATCGGTGATGCGCCAAAGCCGTTTTAATACCGCAGGTTTGTTACGGCCGCCGTACACCAATTTAAAACAGCGCATTTTGGATTTACTCGCACGATAAAGGCACAGGATGGATATTACTCAGCTGAGAAGCAGCCCTTCGTGTGAACGCAATCAAGAGCCTATTCGGCAAGTGCTGGAGCAAGAAATGCCCGCTCAGGCCAAGGTGTTGGAAATTGGCTCGGGCACGGGCCAGCACGCGGTATATTTCACCCGTGCCATGCCGGGTTTAGATTGGCATTGCACCGATCGCGGCCCGGATCTGGACGATCTTCAATTACGCCTGGATCATTGTGCTGATAAGCCATTACCCAAAGCGCAAGTCTTGGATGTAACCCAAGCACAGTGGCCGGACCTTCAATTTGATGCAGCCTACAGTGCGAATACCGCGCATATTATGTCGTGGTCGATGGTGTGCGCCATGTTGCAGCGTTTGCCCGAGCGCTTAAAGCCCGATGGCTTATTCTTTTTGTATGGGCCCTTTAGCTACGATGGCGCGCATACCGCGGAGTCGAACCAGGCTTTCGACCAACGCTTGCGGGCAGAAAATCCAGCCATGGGAATTCGTGATGCCTTGGAACTTGAGCGTCAGGCATCCATATCAGGGTTACACCTGATGCGGGATATCGAAATGCCCGCAAATAACCGAATCCTGATTTTTAAGCGAGAATCCCTATGAGCTTTGCCAGTGTGGAGGCCACCTCCGACTACAGCCTGTTAATTCAACAGGCCCAAGCTTTATTTCATGGCGAACAAGATGCCATTGCCAATGCGGCTAATTTGTCCTCGCTGATTTACCACGGTATGGCCGATCTCAACTGGGCGGGTTTCTACTTTTTAAAAGACGGCGAGTTGGTATTGGGCCCGTTTCATGGTCAACCGGCTTGTGTGCGCATTCCTTTGGGCAAAGGGGTTTGTGGTACCGCAGCGGCCACTAAAACCACCCAGCGCATCGACGATGTCGATCAATTTCCGGGGCATATCGCCTGTGACGCAGCGTCACGCTCGGAAGTTGTCGTGCCTTTGGTTCGCGATGGTGAGCTGTTAGGCGTGCTGGATATCGATAGCCCGAAGCTTCAGCGCTTTACCGTTGCCGAGCAAGAGGCTTTAGAACAGCTGGCCCATTTGTGGCTTGCGGCCAGCCAGTAAAACGTGGCCAAAAAAGGATGAGTCTCGTCGGTTAGCGTTTTCGCCAGAGAGTGTTTGGCATCTGACGATCGCTGAACCTGCCAGTTGCGCCCTTTATAGTGGCGCCCTTTATATTTTTATTCCGCTGATTTACTTAGATTCAGGTTAACTCTGCTTAGCTTGAACCTTGCTGTGCGTTATTCCACATTCAGTCTCGATTCAGTGCCTGCCTGCTAGTGTTTACTTCACAAAGCACTACACTTGCGAGTTGGGGCTAGCTGGTCAATAAGCTGCTGGGCTGGATGTGCTCTGCAAGGTGTCCGATCACCTGTAATGCATTTTCTGTATTCGGCCAAACGATCTTCGCCAGATTGGCGGTACCCATGCCTAAGAATAAGTGAAATGGTTGATCGGGCGCTTGAGTGAGGCTACGTAACAGCATTTCCAAGCCTGGATTATGGCCCACCAGTAACAAGGGCTCGTTGTGTTGTTGCTGGCGTAGTAATTCTAAGAGATGGCCGGCGCTGGCGTCGTATATCGAAGCTTCCCAGGTGACATGATCCAAGGGCAAACCCAAGGCTTCATTCACCAGCTGGGTGGTGTGCCAGGCGCGTTTGGCGCTGGACGCCAGGATTCTGGTGGGGGCGTCTTCCTGTTCACATAACCACTGGGCGACTGCCTTGGCCTCTAAAATGCCATGTTGAGAAAGCGGGCGTTGCTTATCGGCACCGCTAAATCCGGCGCTTTCAGCCTGTGCATGACGCAGTAGATAGACAATCCTCATTGTGACTTCCTGCACTTAAAAGTGTATGTCGTTATCAACAACAATAATCTTTAACATCGATTCGTAGCGGAGTATTGCCGTGTACAAAAAAATCAGCCTGCTGGCCTTGGTAAGCAGCGCCTTGCTGTTGGGTGGATGTGTCATCCATGTGGATGATTCTTATGATGATGAACCCAACTGGCGCGAACAACAGCGAGACAACCAGGCACAAATCCAGCTACTGGAGCTAGGCACGTCTGTACAAGAGGTGCGTGAGCGCATGGGGCCTGCTGATGTGACCGAGGCTTTCCAGGCCGATGGTCGCGATTACCGCATCCTACGTTACCGCACTCAACATCGTCATGCCGATGGCGAAACAACTCCTGACGAAACCACTCCCTTATTATTCGAAAACGGGCGCTTGGTTGGCTGGGGAACCATTGCCGTTAACCGTACGCTGCGCGAGCGCGGCTTTGATGAAGTGGTTGATTAACGCCCGCTTCAAGCCGATAAACATTTTAAAGAAGCCCTGCGCTATCGTGTGCGGGGCTTTTTTCTTTGTTGTTCTTGCAGTCACTGTCTTGTGTCTGGCCCGTTGCCAGCATTGATGGCGGTTAAACGAATGGCAGCTTCGTTAAGTCCACATTGCCGCCACTTAATATGACGCCCACTCGCTGACCACGAAACCGCTCCGGCTCTTGGGCAATGGCGGCTAACACGGTGGCAGCCGAAGGCTCGACGACCTGCTTGAGGTGGCTCCAAATTAGGGCCATGGCCTCAACAATAGCCGTCTCACTAACGGGAATAATGCCTTGGCTGTATTGTTTAATCAGCGCAAAATTGCGGCGGCCAACATAAGAGCGCAGTCCATCGGCAATGGTATCGGGCTGGTGATCACTGACCCGTTGCCCGTGTTGGAGAGAACGGTAAGCATCGTTGGCCTGGGCGGGCTCGGCACCGATGACGGTTAACCCTGCTTGTTGTTGTGCGGCCAGCAAACTGCCGGCATACAAGCCGCCGCCACCCACTGGTGTGACGAGGATATCCAGCTCGGCCTGGTGCTGAATAAATTCCAGAGCTGCGGTGCCTTGACCGGCAATAATGAAATCGTCATCGTAAGGCGGAATCGCCACATAACCCTGCGCCACCAGGGCAGCCATGCCGGCTTCGCGGGCTTGTTGGGTGGGTTCGCAAAAATGGATGGTGCCGCCGTAGGCGTTAACCGCATCTATTTTGCTTTTCACCGCATTTTTCGGCATGACCACATGGGCGGCGATACCGCGCTGATGCGCAGCGGCAGCCAACGCGGCGCCATGATTACCTGAAGAGTGGGTGGTTACACCCCGAACATCATCAGCTAATTGTTGAATGGCGTAGCTGGCACCACGATATTTAAAAGCGCCGGTTTTTTGTAAATGCTCAGCTTTAAAGAACAATTCGCAAGCAAAGCGTTGATTTAAGCGCTGACTGGTTAATACCGGGGTACGATGAACTTGAGTCTGCAGTGCGTCTGCAGCTTTCAGCACATCGGCCAGCTGTGGCAAGGCAAAAGTGGGGGCGTTGGTCATCATCTTGTGGTTAGGTGCTTGGGGCTGGGACGTTGTATGATTTTAGATAGGGATATAATACGTCAATGCGGGTGCTGGCTAGCGATAGCAACTGAAAATATCGAGACAGCCACACAGCGGCATTGAACGATGCCAGGGAAGCATGCTTTAACTTTGCTCATTTCAGGCGATTGCACAATTTTTGCTCTGGTCTGTTTTTGCTTTGATCTGTTCGTCTTTCTCTGTATTCCCGCAGGAACGCGCCGCATGGCCTGGGACGTATTAACGTCCACAATGCCATGGGCAGCCGTAGGTGTTGTGGTGCGCTGAGCCTTTTCGGTCAGCGGCACAATGCATTGCGGCACCAATCTTTCATTGAGCTTTGTTTTTGAGCAAATACACGCTGAAAGCAAGGATGAACATTGCTCAAAAGCGAGGAACAACGTCATACACGCCGACAAAATCGCATTTGGCCTCGGTCAAACGAAGCCGTGAATTTGTGAGTCGTAGTAAGATGCTCAGTTGTCCGGCGGCGCTTGGGTTCACCAGCCCATCCCATTGGCACCGGAGAACTCAATAAACAACAGGTGTATTAATGGATCAACAACTACAGCGTAATGTCATTCGTCGACAAGACTACCAAGCGCCCGACTTCAGGATCGAACGCACGCGCTTGGAAATTGATTTGGATGCCGAGCGCACCGAAGTCAGTTCATGGTTAAGCGTGCGGCGCGGTGCAGCGCAGCCCGGCCAGCCATTAGTGTTGCAAGGCGTTGATCTGGAGTTGTTGGAAGTCATGGTCGATGGCCGCTGCTTAGATGCGCGCCAGTATCGCTGTGTCGACGAAGTGCTCAGTATTAATGAGCTGCCCGATACCGACACCTTTGAAGTGCATGTGCGCGTGGTGAATAACCCGGTGAACAACACGGCGCTAGAAGGTTTGTACCAGTCGGGCGAGTTTCTGCTCACCCAGTGCGAAGCTGAAGGCTTCCGCAAAATTACCTATTACCTGGACCGCCCCGATGTGATGTCTTCGTTTGAGGTCACATTGCGCGGCGATAAACGCCGTTATCCGGTGTTGTTGTCTAATGGTAATCCTACCGAATCGGGCGATTTAGATAATGGCCGCCACTTCGCCACTTGGGTTGATCCTTTCCCCAAGCCTTCGTATCTGTTTGCGCTGGTGGCTGGCGATTTGGAATTTATTGAAGACCATTACACCACCAGCTCGGGCCGCAAAGTGCAGCTGCGTATTTATATGGAGCGCGAGAACAAAGATCGCTGCTGGCATGCCATGGAAAGTCTCAAAAACGCCATGCGTTGGGACGAAGACACTTACGGCTTGGAATACGATCTCGATATCTACAATATCGTCGTGACCAACGACTTCAATATGGGCGCGATGGAAAACAAAGGCCTGAATATCTTCAATGCCAAGTATGTTCTTGCCGACCCCGAGACCGCCAGCGATTGGGATTACCAAGCTATCGAGGGCGTGATTGGTCACGAATACTTCCATAATTGGACCGGTAACCGTGTCACCTGCCGCGATTGGTTCCAGCTGACCTTAAAAGAAGGTTTGACCGTGTACCGCGATCAGGAATTCTCTTCCGATATGCAAGTTCGCGGTGTGAAGCGCATTAACGATGTGCGTGATCTTCGCCGTCGTCAGTTCCCCGAAGATGCAGGCCCCATGTCGCATCCGGTGCGTCCCGATCAATATCTGGAAATCAGTAATTTCTACACTGCCACCGTGTACCAAAAAGGTGCGGAGGTGGTGCGCATGTATGAAACCCTGTTGGGCTTAGATCGTTTCAAGCAAGGTTTGCAGCTATATTTGCAACGCCACGATGGCGAAGCGGCCACCTGTGACGATTTCCTGGGCGCAATGGCTG
>JAKSCJ010000160.1 GCA_022360675.1 Lysobacterales bacterium | reverse complement strand
TTTGCACCGCGTACGTTCAATGCGCCCGCATCTTAATGGTGAATACTTCATTACGATGAATAGTGGCCGGCAAGTGCGTTTAAGCCGTAGTTATAAAGATAAAATCGCTTTAGTTGAACGCTGTGCCGGCGGTTAAGTCGGCATTCGTTATGTTTTTCTCAAATTAAACGTGAACGGCGATCATTTCACCGCAAGAAATGATCGTTCCGGTAAACTAAATTCGCTTTTCCCTCGTCTATCCCTGTAGACGCTTGCAGCGTCGCCATACTAATAAACGATGCCACCTGAATGGCTAGATCAGGTGGTGTCTCCGAGCAGGGGTAGACCATGCGAATCACACAATCCGCAGTGCGCAATCCCGCAGCCGTTGCGGTCATTATTGCGTTGGTGGCCTTATTTGGCTTTAACGCACTACGCGGCTTACCGTTTCAATTATTTCCTGAAATTGAACGTCCTACCATTGGTATTTGGACCGGCTGGCGGGCCGCCTCTCCACGCGAGGTGGAATCTGAATTACTCGAGCCTCAAGAACGTGTATTGCAGGGCTTACCCGGTTTAGAAGAGTTATCGGCAAATGCCAATGTGGGTGGCAGCTGGGTGCAGTTGAACTTCGCCCTGGGCACCGATATGGATCAAATGATGGTGGAGGTGCTAAGCCGCTTAAATCGCCTGCCACCTTTACCGGCCGATTCCGATCCGCCGGTGATCAATATGGGCGGCGGCGGTGGTGGCGGTGGCCCCGCGCTGACATGGTTCTTCGTGCAATTACTACCGGGCACACCGGGTGAAATCGAAGACTACGCCCAACAAATTCGCGATGTGATCGAGCCCCGTTTAAGCGCTATTGATGGTGTGGCTGGCGTACAAGTGAATGCGGGGCGTGAGGATCAACTACAAGTTACCGTCGACCCTTACCGTGCCGCCGAACTCGGCGTGATGTTGCCTGAAATCGCCCAACGAGCCGGCACTTCTAACGATGTCTCGGGCGGCCGGATGGATATTGGCCGTCGTCAGTTCACGCTCCGTTTTGAAGGGCGTTATGATCCGCTGCAGTTATCGGATCAAATCCTTGACTGGCGCGATGGTAGCCCCATTCGTTTAGGTGATGTGGCCACGGTAGAAGTCGATAAATCGCGCCGTGTGGGCTTGGGTTATCAAAACAATAATCCGGCTATTGGTATTCGTGTGGATCGCACTAACGATGCCAATGTTTTGGCCACCTTAGACAAAGTGAAAGCCGAGGTGGCTTTAATTCGCGAAGGCCCATTTCAAGAAATGGGTTTAGGTATCGAGCAATCGTTTGATGCTTCTATTTTTATTCGCCGTGCGATTGGTTTGCTCACCAATAACCTGCTGCTGGGTGTGGTGCTGGCCGTGGGTTTGCTGTGGTGGTTCCTGCGCGATGTACGCGCCACAGCACTCATTGCTACCTCCATTCCTATCTCATTACTGGCCACTTTTATCGTGCTGCAAATTACCGGCCGTAGTTTGAATGTGATTTCGTTGGCGGGTTTGGCTTTTGCGGTGGGTATGGTGTTGGATGCAGCCATTGTGGTGGCAGAAAACATTGTGCGCCTGCGCGAGCGCGGAGAATTGCCAAGTAAAGCGGCGGTACTCGGTAGTGAGCAAGTGCAAAGTGCTTTGCTGGCCTCAACTGCCACCACTGTGGCGATTTTTATTCCGGTATTGTTTTTGCAAGACGTGGCGGGCCAGTTGTTTGCCGATTTGGCACTCACCATTGCCATCGCCGTGAGTTTGTCTTTGTTCATCGCCTTAACGGTGTTGCCCAGTGCCGCCAGCAAATGGTTGCGCGCTAAAGGCTTAACTGATCAACACGCCCCGCGTTGGCGCGGCTTGGCGACTTTACTGATGCGTTTATCGAGCACCCGTAAGCGTCAAGTGACCTGGGTGGTGGGTTTGTTAAGTGCACCGCTGCTGCTGACTTGGCTGTGG
>JAKSCJ010000325.1 GCA_022360675.1 Lysobacterales bacterium | reverse complement strand
TCAAACACGGTTTCGGTAATCGCCGCCATACCGCGTAGCGCTTTATGTAAAGGGTTATCAGTAGGATCGATATAGGCTGTGTGCCCTTGCACACCACGCCAATGCCAGCTGCCATGGATAGAGCCCCGCCGCCCGATTCGAATGGTATCGCCCAATTGAGTATGGCAAGACGGTTCGCCCACCAAACAGTAGTCGGGCAACAAGCCTTGTTGCTCTAACCAGGGTGCCACCATGCGTACACCGTGATCGGCCGGGCCTTCTTCATCGCTGGTGAGCAATAAAGAAACCGCCCCCGAATAATTGGGGTTTGCGCGCACAAAACGCGCCATGGCCACCACCATCGAAGCCACGGCCGCTTTCATATCAGCCGCGCCACGACCATATAAAAAGCCATCGCGCTCGATGGGATCAAAAGGGTCGTGACTCCAGGCGGCTAAGTCGCCCGGTGGAACCACATCGGTATGGCCTAAAAACATGAGGTGCGGCGCTTGCTCGGCGGTGCCCGAGCCGCGGCGACAAGCCCAGAAATTGCTCACCTCTCCGGCATACAGCCAATGAATTTCGAACCCTAGAGGTTGTAGCAAATCGGCCAATAAACGTTGGCAGTCGGCATCTTTAGGCGTAACCGAAGCGCGCTGGATTAACGCCTTGCTTAACGCCAGCGGATCGTCCAGTAAATCGCTGGCCGGGGTCGCGGCGACGGCGCTCATTCGTCGGCTCGCAATAGTTCGTTAATGCTGGTGCGCGCACGAGTGGCGGCATCCACGCGTTTTACGATCACCGCGCAATACAGGCTGTGGCTGCCATCGGCAGCGGGCAAGCTACCCGGCACCACCACCGAACCAGCAGGAACACGGCCACGGTAAATCTTCCCGGTGGCGCGTTCATAAATCTTGGTGCTCTGGCCAATATGGACGCCCATAGATAACACCGAACCGCGCTCGACAATCACGCCTTCCACCACTTCAGCACGGGCACCGATAAAGCAGTCGTCTTCGATAATCGTGGGTGTGGCTTGTAAGGGTTCTAATACACCACCAATACCCGCGCCACCGGATAAATGCACACGATCGCCAATTTGCGCACAAGAACCCACCGTAGCCCAGGTGTCGATCATGGTGCTTGCGCCCACATAAGCGCCGATATTCACATAGCTGGGCATGGCCACTACATCGCGGCCCAAAAACGCGCCACGACGCACTAAGCAACCCGGCACCAAACGGCAACGGGCGGCAGCGGCTTGTTCTTCGGTGCTAAATTGCAGCGGCACTTTATCGAGATAATTCGCCGGACTGCCCTGCACCACTTGGTTGGGTGTGATCTTGAAGAACAACAACACCGCCTTTTTCAACCACTCGTTCACCTGCCACTGGCTGGCATCGTCTTCACCGCGTCCCGGTTTGGGCTCGGCCACACGAAAATCACCTTGTTCCAAACCGTGCAAGCAACTTTCCACCGCTTGAGATAACTCGGCGGGTGCTTGATTGGGACCAAATTGCTGGCGTTCTTGCCAAAACGATTCGATGGTTTGTGCGAGTGCTGCAGACATTATTGTTCCTTTAGAACGGCATCTAAGCGTAGCTTTAAGGCTTGCGATAAAGCATCGCAGGCGGCTTGAGTGAGCGGCCGGTCGTGGCGATCACTCAAGACAAATAAATCTTCTACCCGGTCACCCAAGGTGGCAATGCGGGCATCATGAATACGCACGTGCTCGGCGAGGAGCACCTCTGCGATGAGGGATAATAAACCCGGACGGTCGGTGCACTCCAGCCACATCAGCGTATTTTTTTCATTG
>JAKSCJ010000228.1 GCA_022360675.1 Lysobacterales bacterium | reverse complement strand
TCGATATAAATCCTCAAAAGTAGCCTTGGCATCGTTCTCACGTAATTGGCGCTGCCAATGGGTGGTGAAGATTTTATTTAGTGAACAGGCAATACCTTGGGATTTTAAGTATTCCCACTCACCACGATCCAACCACACACCGCCTACTTGTGGGCTGTAGTCTAATTTGTGATCGCTATCGTTGTTAATGCGGTATTTTTGCATCAAGACACCGCTGGCTGGGCAAAACAGAGCAATTTTGGAGTCTTCTAATTGATAATCGGCCTCGTCTTGGCTGAGATCGGATTTATTACGTTCTAGCCAGCTCACATAATCTTCAATCAATAGCCAATGGCCTTGGCAGTGAGGGCAATGGTGGCTGCGAAGTAAATTATCGATAAACGCGGGTACTAAGTTTTGTTCGGGGCAACAGGGGCATTTCATGGATTTTCTCTTCTGTGTCAGCTACGTTGAACAATTTGCCATTGTAGACATTTTTAATAAAGCAGTGCAGCTATTTACATGGCAACTATCATTTAATAGTAAACACATGCGCTCTGTTGGATGGCGTTTAAAGTTCTTAGAAAGGGAAAGTAGATGACTATTCTCAAGAAAATAGCCTTATGTACAGGAATAATGGGCTCTGCTTTAGTGCATGCACAACCCAGTCCCAACACACCACTGTTAGAAATATTTCGACAGTTACCTACAGCATTGGTTTGTCAATCATTAACAAGAGACATTGTAATCGTTTACTACATTCAATCTTTGAATGGGATTTTAGGTTTAGGCAGCGAATTTCAAGACCAAGTGTATTATGCGGATGTCATACCAAATGTTGGAGAGCATTTAGTTTATAACTCAATCACTGGTGCATTTGTACTCAAGCGCCAGTTTGGTGCTGTTAGTTACACCACCGATTGTGAAAATGTAGGCTTAGATGTACTGCGAAAAGCAGGTCGCACTATCCAGTTATTCTAAAAGGTGGCAATTTACTATTATGAATTTAATTAGTGTGCGCTTCCGTTTAAGTATAACTGCACTATAAATTAATGCATTCTCATCGTATCATCTTTGCTTAAGTTAACCCTTGAGTTGCGATGATGATCAGAAGTGTATTGCTGGGTAGCGCTGTGGTTTTGGCTTTGGTGGTATTGCCACAACCGGCCATGGCGTGGGCGGGTTTTGTGCATGCGCATATTTGTGATGTGGCGTATGAACAGCTCTCGCCCGAGGCTAAGCGAATGGTGCAAAGTTTGACACGGGGCGAGTTTCAGTTTGAAAAAGAAGGTGGTTTTGGTGCGGCTTGCGTGTGGCCAGATGAGGTTCGTTCTACCACGCACCGTTCGACCTTTGGCTATCATTTTATCAATGTGCCTCGGGGTAAAACCTATAACGCACGGCGCGATTGCGCTGCTTTCGATTGCACAACTCAGGCGGTGTTGCGTTATATGCATTATTTATCCGATGGTAAAGCCAGCATGCGCCAGCGAGCTGAAGCGTTACGCTTTGTTGGACATTTTGTGGCCGATTTACACCAACCACTGCACGTAGGCCATAAAGAAGATCGTGGTGGCAACGATATCTTTGTGATGTGGCAAAACGAAACCAAGCCCAAGCGCTTACATGCGGTTTGGGATGGTGCGCTGCCAGCGGCCATAGGTTTACTGCCTTTGCAATCGGTACGCGAGTTAGCCTTGCAAGCTCCTGAAGCACAACGTTTGACTTGGCAAGATGGCGATATTAACGCCTGGGCTGCGGAGTCTTTTCAACAGTCGCAGCAGTATGCTTATCGTGATGCAGCAGGGCAGGAACTACAAAACGGGCAAGCCTTAGGCGCGGCGTACATTCAACATACCCAAGCCATTGTTGAACAACGAATTCAACAATCGGTGTGGCGCTTGGTGCAGTTACTGGAACAAGCAGCGAGCAGCGCTCAATAATTAAACGAGCCGTCTTTTTCGCAAACAAGAAGGTCGCGTATTAACGCGGCCTTTTTTTGTATTAGCCGTTTAAATTCAGTAACGAGTAAATGTATTAACGAACACCCATGCAATTTTTTGTTCTGTTGATCGCGAGTCCATATGTAAATACATAAAATTTATGAACTGATTGTTGTTCTCAGATAGAGCAATGGCGCTAATGACGGCGCGAGTGATAATAAGTAACGAAGGGACCAGATTCATGAAATTGTATGAGCATTCGCCATTTCCCAACCCACGCCGAGTGCGCGTGTTTATGGCGGAAAAAGGGATCGACTGCCAACGAGTGGAGATCGATTTACCGGCCGGTGAGCATCGCGGCGAGGATTTTAAAGCGAAGAACCCATTGGCCGGTGTGCCGGTTTTGGAACTCAGCGATGGCACGCACATCGCCGAAACCCAAGCCATTTGTCATTACCTTGAAGCGATTCAACCCGAACCGCCCTTATTGGGTCGTGGTGCTAAAGAAAAAGCCGTGGTGGAAATGTGGCAACGCCGCATCGAGCAAAACCTGTTTGAGCGCTTAGCCACTTACTTTCACTTAGCGACCCCCGGCTTAGGCGCGCTAGAGCCCCATCGCAATCAAGACCATGGGGAGTATTGCAAAGCTCAAGCATTGCGTATGATGGAGTTATTGGATCGCGAGTTGGCGGCTAGGGAGTTCATCGCCGGCGATTATTCCGTTGCAGATATAACGGCTCTGTGTGCGTTGGATTTTGCCCAAGCGCTGGATTTGGAATGGCCAGCCAGCTTTGTCAACTTAAATGCTTGGCACGAGCGCTTATCCCAACGCCCCAGCGCTGCGGCCTGAGGGTTAGCACCATGATGATCAATGCAGATTTTGCCCATGCAATCATGTTAAACACCGACGAAATGCCTTGGCGTCCTTCACCCATGCCGGGTGTAGAACGGCGCATGCTGTATCGCGAAGGCGAAGAGGTGGCCAAGGCCACCAGCTTGGTGCGTTTTTCTGCAGGTCATCATTTTTCCACCCACCAACATGGTGGCGGTGAGGAATTTCTCGTACTCGACGGCGTTTTCTCCGACGAACACGGTAATTTCCCCGCGGGAAGCTATGTACGCAACCCGGTGGGCTCGGGCCATACGCCGTTTAGTGATCAGGGCTGCACCATCTTGGTGCGGCTCTGGCAAATGCAAGAGGGTGACGATCTCAGTGTGGCGGTGAATACCCGCAGCACTAACCGCTGGGAAAGTACCGATTCAGAAGATGTAGAACAACTGAAGCTGCATCATTTTCAAGACGAAGACAATCTCATGCTGTATTGGCTGCGCGCCAGCGAATGGCAGTTTCCCTCTATGGCGCAGTATTTTGAACTATTCGTTATTGAAGGCGAACTCACGTTAAATAGCGCTTCCTTTGCACGAACTCATCGCCTGTATTCCGGTTACTGGTTCCGGCGACCATTCCCCAGCCATGGTTTATTGATGTCGGCCACCGAAGGCACACGGGTTTTGGTGCGTACCTGGTAAGCCGGCTCAGGTGATATCGGCGCTGGCTAGTGAATGAACCAGCGATACGTAAAGCGCACGAGCAAAGCAAAACCAAAAATTAACGTGGTGCCGAGTAAACCGCTGTAGATAATGAACCGAAGCTCATCGCGTAAATCGAATAGGGGTTCTGAAACGACGTGATTTTGGCCGTTCAGGGTTACGTATTCCACGACTTGGCCAATACGACTGTTGGCGTCGCGACCTAGCTCGTAGTTGCTAAGCACCACCACACCTTGTTGCTCGGCATTAATTCGATAAGCGCAGTGATTATTACGGCGGCAGCTCAGAAAAATTTTATCACGTTGAGTAATGACTGCATGGTGGCGAGGTAATGCAGTTAGCGCCAGCGCTTGTTCTGAGGTGAAACCAATAGGTTTAAGCCACAGAAAATAGGCCAAGGCCGCTACAGTAAGCAGCATCAATAAAACCCCATGCCATTGGCAGTAACGAATCAACTTCCACAACGAGCCTTGGCGTTGGTGATATTGCACCTGCCAATGTTGCTGCTGCGCTAGCCAAGTTGTTCGTTCTTGGTAATAGATCTTGGCCTGGTGTTTTGTTAGCAGCAAGATACCCGCAATAAAGATCATGCCTGCCAGTACTGCGAGCGCGATGGCAATCCATAGCGCCATGGCTTCCTCCTTTCGCCCATTTGAAGACCAAAATTATCGCTGAAGCGTATATTGCTGTGCGGTGCCGCAGGTCATGTTTGCGGCCAGCGGTGGTGACTGGCTTTGAAGGCAGATGAGGCCGTCTGGCCTAGAGCGGCCAGACGTAGAGAATCAACGGTATCGACACCGAGACAATGAGTAAATCCAAAGGTAAGCCCATGCGCCAGTAGTCGGTAAAACGGTAGCCACCGGGCTCTAACACCAAGGTATTGCATTGGTGACCGATGGGCGTGTTGAAAGCGCAGGAAGCACCCACGGCCACCACCATTAAGAAAGGCTCGCTGGCGGTGTTGAGCTGCTCGGCAATGCCTAAGGCGATGGGCGACATAATCAAAGCGGTGGCGGCATTGTTGATGATGTCGGAAGTCCACATGGTGATCACCATGATGGTGGTCAAAATGGCCCAGGTGGGCATCTGGCCCGATAAATGCAGCAGCTGCCCGGCGATGAGCTTGGTGGTTTCGGTCTGCTCTAAGGCCATACCCAGTGGAAACATGGCACCCAATAGCACCACCACCGACCAATCCACATGCTCGTACATCTCGTTGACGGGCAGTATTCGGGTCAGCACATAGGCCATGGCCGCCATGGCAAAGGTGATACTGGTAGACATCCAACCCAGGGCGCTGATTAAAATCGCACCACCGAAAATCGCTAAAGCCAAACTGACCCGATTGCGCGCTCGAATATCCAAACCACGTGGTGCCAGCGGCAGTAAGCCTAAATGGGTCAGATTACCGTGTAAGGTTTCTTTTTCGCCCTGCAGCAAGATGATATCGCCAGCATGTAGGCGCACCTCACGCAGGCGCTTGCGCAGCGCCTGGCCTTGCCGAGCAACGGCAATGACAATGGCGTCGCCACCCAGGCGTTGGCGCACAATGGGAATGCCACGCCCCACCAGTTCGGAATTGGGGGTTACCACTGCTTCCAGCAGCGAGACTTCTTGCCAGTCGTAGTCGTCCAGGCGGTGGGGTTTGCTGCCTTTCACAATCTCCAGGCCGAAATCGGTGGAGAGTTTATCGAGCAGGCTGGGGTCGGCGCGCAGAATGATGATGTCGCCCGCTTCCAGGCGCAATAAGGTGGTGGGCGGTAAGCCCAGTCGATCGCGCTCGATCCCGATGGCTTCCAGCGCGTTGCCGTAATGTTTGCGCAGGGTGCGTAAATCGTCGCCCACCAGTGGACTGGTTTCGCTGATGCGCATTTCCACGATGTAATCGCGAATTTCGAATAGTTGCGAACTGGCCGATTGATTACGCCGCTCTTTGGGAATAAAGCGCCAGCCAAAAAGCACAATAAACAGCACACCGATGGCTGCCACCGATAAGCCCACGGGCGTGAAGTCGAACATGCCAAACGGTGCCAGGTCGGCCGTTTCGCGGAAGCTGGCCACGATGATATTGGGTGGCGTGCCGATCATGGTGATCATGCCGCCTAAAATGGCGGAAAACGCCAACGGCATCAACACCATAGCTGGCGAGCGATTAAAGCGCCGGGTGGCCGACAAGGCCACGGGCAACATCAATGCTAATGCGCCCACGTTATTCATAAAGGCCGAAGCAATGGCCACCACGGTACACATGGCACCCATGTGCAAAATAGGGCGGCCAGAAAAGCGATCCAGCTTATTACTAATAAGATCCACCACGCCCGAGTTATTTAGACCGGCGCTGAGCATCAACACGGCGGCCACGGTAATAACGGCTGGATGACCAAATCCATTAAACGCGGTGGAAGGATCAACCAAACCGGTCATCACCACGGCGAGCAGCGTGGCCATGGCCACCAAGTCGTGACGCAAGCGGTTGCTGGCGAACAGAATAAGCGCACCTAATAAAATGCACAGCGCTGTAATTTGTGCGTTGGTCATAGGGCCTCTATCCCACGATCCTCGGGCCCGTAATCCTCGGACGGAAAATATTCGGAAGACTCTGACTGCTTCTCTTGTTATTCATGATGATCCTTTATCGTTAGGCGCCAACGGCTTGGCATCAGGCCATGATCCTCAAATTCGGCTCTGGCCCATTAGGCGCGGGTTCGTTTGATGTCGACCCGCTTGATATTGACCCGTTTGATGGCTCGGGCGGTGCCGCGTCATCGAATGTTGGTACTGGTATTTTGGGGCCATAAGCTAGCCGAGAACTTGCCATTGTAAAAAAGGAGAGTTTTAGGGAAAGTTAAATCGGTGTTAGTTGGGCCGGAATTGGGGCGACTTTTGCGTTCGTTTACTCGGTTTTGCGCGAAACGACGTTATTGGTTCCTCCAAGGTAGCACGGGTTTTGTGGCCTTGGGCTTTTGCAAATGGGCACGTGAATGCCAAATTTCAATGCAGAACGATTGATCTTGATCTGGCTATATTTACAGTAGTTCGTAAGAAAATACCAGTACGCCAGCGTATTGCGATGAGCGATGAAAAGGTGGGAGAAGTCATGGGCCAGCGCAGAGTCTGGCCCGAAATGGTATGCAACAAGTTGAAACTAGCGCACGATACCCAAGCCCAAACGGAAGCGGGTGTCTTTGCGGTTGTAATCTAGCAGGCTCTCGCCGTAGCCGGTAAAGAACTGGCCGTAGGCGTAGAAATCCAAATTCAAGAACGACAACGCGCTGATGGGATAGCTCAGATCCAGCTGTAAACTGCCATTGCCGGTGCCAGGATTACCGCGTAGATAAGTTTCTAGTTGGAAACCGTCTTTTTGGGTAATGGTGGCGGTGAGGCTGGAGCGACCACGGAAATCGCGAATATCCTCATTGCCATCGCGCCCACCCACATAGGTCCATACTCGTGGTGCCACCGATAAACGATAGCGATCGGTAATGTTCCAGTGGAAGGCTGGCTCAAAATAGCCAATATTTAAGCTGCGTGACTCGTCGCCGTCTTGACCGTTAGATTCGTGCTGATACCCGAAGCGGAAATCGAAGTAAGCATCATCACTGAAGGTGGGTAAGCGCACATCGTTGAACTGATAAAACACTTCGGGCTTAAAGTTGGTGTCGCGAAATGGGGCCGATTCGCTTTCTAAATCCCAAAACGAGGTTTGGGTGTAG
>JAKSCJ010000083.1 GCA_022360675.1 Lysobacterales bacterium | reverse complement strand
CCTGGCATTAGATGTTGAAACGGGACTTCCGCTTGTAAATATCCTGCCTCATTAACTCGTGCCTGATAACTCACGACCTGCTGACGGCCTGAGCTCACTCGACCGGCCTCATTCAAACGCAGCACATCAACACGGTAAACTTGATTCAAGTCGTAACTAATTGGCTCTAATTGAACAAACAAACGGGCACCTGCTCGTTCGTCGAAAACCACACGCTCAGCGGTTTTAAAGTCATCGACAGCACGCACAGTTTCCAGACGTAGAAAACGTGCATCAATCCACGGCTTATTCATTTGTTCGCGCAACTGATCATTCTCTACACGTTGCTGCCAGTACAGGCTAAAGTTAATTACCGTAAACAGTGCAAATGAAGCTGCTAGAGCATATGGTAGTTTCCAGTTGTAATGTGGCTTTGAGCGGGTAGCAGATATTGGAGCCGCCACAAGTGATTGCTCTCGCATTCCTTGGTATAAAGCTTCTTCGATACGTACTTCTTCTAAAGTTTCAGGGTCCTCCAACAAGAAAATCTCAAAAGCTTTGTGTGTTGATTCATCTAATCGATTACGCACATAGCGCTCGACGAGCTGGTATTGAATAACATCATCACGATTCATCATTTCATTCTCTATCTAGACATTTCTTAAACTAACGAGTATTTCCAACCTTACTCTAAACTGCCAAAGCCTGTGTGGTTCTCTCACTCTGGCGTGGAATTCTTCAGCCGTTGTAATAACAGTTTACGAAAGCGCTGCTTCGCTCGATACAAGACTCGATCGAAATGTGCGGGACTCAAGGATAGGTGTTCACAAATCTCTGATTTTTCATATTCTTCTAAATAATACAAGCGTAGAAGTTCACGGTCGCGATCTATACTAAGCTCATCGAGCAGTTTTCTTGTGCTTTGGGCAGTGTCTTCACGGCTCAGTAGATCTAAGGCATGCAATTGCCCATCCGGCACGCTCGCAAGGCTATCGGTGTCGGCATAAGTTTGGCGCCGCTGAACCTTGCGTATTTCGCCAATGAAAAGATTTTCTGCCACTCGATGGATAAATCGAGCCAACTGCTGCGGTTGCTCTAAGCCTTGATTACGTAAGCGTTCTAACACCACACGAAAGGTTTCTTGGCGCAAATCCTGAGCTTGCATCACATCGCCGCAACGCCGCTTCAGCAAGTACAACACACCCGACTGATAACGTCGATACAACTCCGCTTCAGCCGCTCGCTCCCCGTTTCTGATCTTATCAACGAGCTGTTCTGGGCTGGCATTTTTCATGACAAGTGCAGCTTTACCTCCCTGCGGTTAAGCAAATTCCTATGGCGCACCCGACAACAGGCTTATCGGGTATCGCAAAAGTTCTGCCTTTAAGAAGATTCCGGTAGTGGATATTTATGACCACTGGCACAGTTGAAGAGCACAACGCGTGCATCTCGGCTCAACCAACCTTGCTCTAACAGCTGAAGATAAGCTGCGTAAGTTGCCGCGCCCTCAGGGCACATCAATAAACCTTCATGTTGAGCGGCGGCCACCCAAGCGTCTCGAATAGCATCGTCGTCTACAGCAATAGCCGTGCCATTAGATTCGCGCACCGCACGTAAAATCAGAAAATCACCCACCGCAGCAGGAACCCGAATACCTGCAGCCACAGTGTGTGCATCTTCCCACCGTTGAGCAAACTCATCGCCGTTTTCATAGGCTCGAACCATAGGCGCACAGCCACTGGCCTGCACCGCCACCATGCGCGGTAACGGCTGATCCTTAAGCCAGCCCATCGCTTTGAGCTCGGCAAAGGCCTTCCACATGCCAATTAAACCGGTACCACCACCGGTGGGGTAAAAGATAACTTCGGGTAATTCCCAATCGAGCTGCTCGGCCAGCTCAATGCCCATGGTTTTTTTGCCTTCCAAGCGGTAGGGCTCTTTTAATGTAGAAACATCAAACCAGCCTTCTTCTTGCATACGGGTTTTTAATAAGCGGCCACAATCGTCGATAAAACCGTCGATCAACGCCACTTCAGCGCCGCACAGGCGGGTTTCTTTGATATTAATTTCTGGCGTGTCAGCAGGGCAGTAAACCAAAGTCTGTAAACCCGCGCGCTGGCCATAAGCCGCTAAGGCCGCCCCCGCGTTACCGTTGGAAGGCATCGCCAGTTTATCGATACCCAATTGCTGAGCCATGGCCACCGCCATGCCTAAGCCGCGCGCCTTAAAGGAAGCGGTGGGCAAGCGACCTTCATCTTTGATCAGCACATGTGCGCCATGGCGCTGCTTCATGCTCAGTAAGGGTGTGATGACCTCGCCTAGTTCAGGCAAATCGTTGTGCTGCAACAAAGGCAGCAATTCGAGATAGCGCCAAAAACCCGGCAACTTTGAATGCCGCCAGGCATCACGGTCTGTGTGTTGGGCAATTTTTTCTAAGTCATAGCGAACCAACAAAGGCCGGCCCGCTTCCGATAAACCATGAACCTGAGCGGCAGGATAGTGTTTGCCCGTTAATGAGCATTCAAGATGCGTAACAAAATTCATTCCCTAAATGACTCCAGTCATCGCCCCTAAAGGCTGTTTTCAGGCACATTCGTCGTTGCCTGATCGATCCCTGTTGGTCTTAGTTCAGTACCACTGCACTTAGATGCAAAAGAATAACAAGACTTAGCGTGGATACGACAGGGTATTCATCATGTCACCGGCTTGTTGCCAGTAACAGTCCCGATCGTCATCACTCCACTCGTTACTGCGAACACTCAGTTTATCTTTTCCGCTTTCTGTTTCGGTACCCGGTGAGGCATTAATGGGCGCTTGCCCATCAAAATAGCGGGTCATGCTCGCTGCAAACGGCAGGGCTAAAAACTCGCAGATACCCCGAAACACCTGCTCGGGCTGATCCACCATTTGTGCGTAGGCAATACGATGAACGCGATCGGGGTAGGCATGCTCTAAGGCCAAACATTGTTGATTGTGTTCAACCCAGACCTTTGCTGCTTCTTCCACCGACCATTGCCACATACGGCGCATGGATTCATTCACCTTACGGCCATCGCGGTGAATATATAAAAACCGGGCTTTAGGAAACATTAAGGCCAGCTCTTCGGTGATCAAGCTGTAGGCTGGGGTTTGCTCCACCCATGCCAAGCCGCCCGAACGATGGCGGTACAGCTGATCAACCCCCACCCCCATATAAGCGCAGTATTCCTCAAAACCCACTTTTTGTTGCAACAGCCAAGCATGCTCGCCAAAACGCACACCGTCTTCATAGCCTTGGCGCAACGCTTTGGCCATGGGGATCATGAACTCGCTTTCTTCGCTACCCCAAAGTTCTGGGTGTTCCAGCAAAGACCAATGCAAGACCGATGTCCCCGAGCGAGGCGAACCAACAATAAATACCGGACCGGGCTCGGCATGCTGCGCCAGCCAGTGTTCACCACAGTTCTGAGACTGGGTAGCCGATGCCGATTCAGAAGCCGATGGCGAGGAATTTTCTTGTTTCATGAGGTGATCCTGATAAGAACGGCCTTTCCATTGAGCCCCCACACCGCGCCAGTGACGCCAAGCCGACAACCATGTCATCCATAAATATAAAGACGCCACTAGGGGTAACGCTAAAGCGTCGAATATCGATAAGCGATAAAAGCGCAGCAGCGGAATATACGCCCCCATAGCCGCCACTAAAGCAACCACACCTAAGACGCGAATAGCCTGCGAGCTGCCGGGCCAGAGTAGATTCCACACCGGCAGCCAAAAAGTCAGTAGTAACAGCGCGCTCACTAATAACAACAGCGCCACGGAATGACGCAGCTGGGTAAAGGCGGTGCGAGCGACTAAATCGGCTAAATCGCTCAGGCTTTCGCTGGCGCGATGGCTAATGACTTCACGGCTGAGGCCAATCCAAGTGTTACCACCTGCATTTTTACAACAACGGGCCAATGTGCAGTCGTCGATCACTGCGTGGCGTAATGCGCCGTAGCCGCCAATACGTTGCAATAACTGGCGGCGAACTAAGATACAACCGCCCGCCGCAGCCGCCACCCAAGGGCGCTGGCTGTTCGATAAATGAAAGGGGTAAATCAGCTTAAAGAACCACACATAGGCGGGTAATAAGAAGCGTTGCCAAAAACCCTCAACCGGCAATAGGGCCATGATCGATACCAGATCATAGCCGTGGTGGCGGCCACAGGTTCGTTGTTGACGGAATAAAGCCTGCAACATGCCGGGCTCTAGCTCGATATCGGCATCGAGTTGCAATACCCAATGTGTGGTGACGTAGCGACGCCCTTGCTCCAACGCCCATAGCTTGCCAGTCCAGCCTGGTGGCGGTGTGCTGCCCTGAATGACGATGGCTCCAGCCTCGCGGGCAATGTTGGCGGTATCGTCGGTGGACTCGTCATCGATGACGATGATACGAACCCGCGCCGACTGGGCACGAATCGCCGCCAGCGTTCGGCCTAAACCTTCAGCCTCGTTACGTGCCGGCACCAACACCGTGAGCTGTTCAAAAAAGTGCTGCTGCGCAGGCGAGGTTGGCGTTAAATCGCCCTCGTTAGGACTGAGTTGCTCCCGCGTACTCCAGGCACGCCAAGGCATGAGCAATAATAAAATCCACGCGCTGGCCGCCGCAATGCTCGCAATCAACCAAGCCATGACAATCCACTATTTTCTGGCACAGAATCTACACCTAAAGTTTTGGCAGCGTCGACCACGTAGCAGTCATCGAATACACAGCCAGAAAAAACGGGGCCACTAAGGCCCCGTATCATGAATCCGTTTGTCGTTCAGCGCGCGCTAAAAGACAGCGTTTTTAAGCCGCTTCGTTTTCGCGTTTTTTCACGCTCAATGGAATCACATCGGCCGATTCACGACGATACCGAATGGGCACCTCTGGTGCCATCGGACCTTCGAGTTTTTGGCCACGGAACCATACTTTTAATGCCTTGAACGGATGCGCGAACATATCGTCCACAGCGGTGCCTTCATAGCCGCAGTGGGCCATGCAATTATCGCACTTGGGGTTATTTCCGGTACCGTATTGATCCCAATCGGTGCCGTCCATCAGCTCATTAAAGCTGTTGACATAACCTTCGTCCACCAACAAGTAGCATGGTTTTTGCCAGCCAAACACATTGTAAGTGACGTTGCTCCACGGCGTGCACTGATACGTTTGATTACCCGCCAAGAAGTCGAGATACAAACCCGAGTGATTAAACACCCACGATTTAGAGCGTTGTTTACCCAAGCGAAAAATACTGCGGAACAGCTCTTTACTACGCGAACGGGGCAAGAATACATCTTGGCGCGGCGCATGTTCATAGCTGTAACCGGGCGAAACGGTAATGCCTTCGATACCCAACTCGGTGCAGTAATCGAAGAAAGCCGCCACCCGCTCGGGAATTTCACCGTCGAACAAAGTGCAGTTTACCGTCACACGGAAGCCACGGTCTAAAGCCATTTTAATGGCTTTCACCGCCTTGTCGAAGACGCCTTCCTGACAGACCGAGCGATCGTGCTCTTCTTGCAGGCCATCTAAATGCACCGACCACGTGAAATACGGTGTGGGTTCGTAGTCGTCGATTTTTTTCGCCAACAAGATGGCGTTGGTGCATAGGTATACGAACTTTTTCCGTTCCACCAAGCCACGCACCAATTCGGGCATTTCTTTGTGGATGAGCGGCTCGCCGCCAGGAATCGACACGATGGGCGCATCACATTCGTCCACCGCCTGCAAAGCATCGCTAACACTTACACGACGCTGCAGGATTTCTTTTGGATAATCAATTTTGCCGCAGCCAGAGCAGGCTAAATTGCACTGGAATAAGGGCTCAAGCATGAGTACCAGCGGGTAGCGCTTCTTGCCTTTAATTTTTTGCTGCAGAATATATTTACCAACACGGTACTGCTGAACCAGCGGAATACCCATGCCTGTCTCCTTTTATCCCATTTTTATGCGCGACAGCATGCTTCGTGCATGCCCTTATCCGGCGCTGATGTTTTGATTCATTGTAGACCGATTCGGTTCGATATAACGTGCAAGTAAATCTGCATAATCGTTATTCAACCGTTCCCATTCCATCTTGAACCAGGGGGTAAAACGTTCAGGATGGGTCGCCATTTCCTGCTCCAGATCCGCCACACTGATGAAGCGCCAGGCTTCAATCTCGTGGGGATTGGCATTCGGTGCTTCATTGCACTGGCCTAAGAAGACCCAGCACAGTTCATGTTCGGCACCCGTCTCATCGTACTGGGCTTGGTACTGGAATTTATACACATATTCCAATTCAGCACTCATACCCAATTCTTGGCGCAGCCGCCTGACGGTGGCAATAGCCATGCTTTCGCCACGCCTTGGGTGGCTGCAGCAGCTGTTCGACCAAAACATGGGCCACAAAGGCTTTTCTCCGCTGCGCTGTTGCAGCAATAACTCACCTTTGGCGTTAAAAATAAACAGCGAAAACGCACGATGCAGGGTGCCCTGCCCTTGGTGACAACCGGCTTTGTCCTTAAAGCCCAGTTCTTCGTCTTTTTCGTTGACGAGAATTAATTCTTCGCTGGCGAACGAAACGACTTCATGCTCACCTTGTTGTTGCTCCTGCTCAACCACCGATGACAACCTCCATAGCGCGGTAACCCGCTTCATTTAATGCCGATACCACACGTTGCGGGTTATCCGGACACAGAGCGATGAACGAACCACCGCCACCGCCGCCGGTTAACTTGGCGCCTAATGCCCCATTATTGCGTGCGATTTGGACCATTTCTTCCACTTCCCAACAGGACACTTGCAGGGCATTTAATAAGCCCTGGCAGACGTTCATCATCTCGCCCAGTTGTTCTAATTTGCCGTTTTCCACAGCATCGACACCGGCTAATGCCAAACCATCGATTTCTTTAAAGATGCGCTCGTACATATCCGGGTTGCGAGTCCAGGCCTGGTTCACCCGCGCCACCATTTTTGCGGTCAGGCTTTCAACACCACTCATGCCAATCACCAGCGGGATCTCGCCTTGAGGCTGCACATAGCGTTTGACTGGCGGCTCGCCCTTCTTGTACAGCAAGAAGCGGCCATAGGTGGCCAGCGTGTTGTCGATACCTGAAGGCGTGCCGTGGGCGACTTTCTCACATTCATAGGCCAGGCCATTCACTTCTTCATCGCTCAAACCTAAGTGATAGTGAATATCCAAAGCCCGAATAATGGCCACCGCCACTGCTGCCGAGCTACCTAAACCCATGGCGCGCGGCACACTGGGGAAGATCTCGATACGCATATCACGCTCGATCAAACCCAGTTTTTCGAGAATTAACGCGATAGGTTTTTCGAACGACTGCCGCTGCTCTTCGCGCTGATGCAGACGTTGCTCCACACCCCAGCGCGGAATAATGATATCCACGCCATCGCTGCTGGATTCGTCGATCTTGGCTTGAATCGCCAACGGCACCGGCGCGGCCAAAGCATGGCTGCCGTAAACCACCGCATGTTCGCCTAATAAAATGGCTTTTCCGTGACCAACGCCCATTTCGTGGCTGCCAGCCTTATCCAAGGTATCGGTCACCATGGGTGTGGCGGCTCCGGCTTGGCTTTCGACTTCTTGCAGAATTTCGTGGGCTTTCCAGATTTTAATATCGCCGCTTTCGATTAAGCGATCGACCACGGTGCCAAATAAATGGGCGGGCGTGCCCGCGGCCATGGCTACACTGCGGGCATGCAGAGTCATATGGCCTTGCTGAATGCCATCGGTGACCAAGGCGCGTAATGCTGAGAAGTTCTGTGCTAAGCCCACCGCGCCCATGATTTCTGCCAACTCACGGGCAGAATTCACATCCAGCATACGGTGGTTAATGGCAACAGAAGGGTTCGATTGCAGCGGGCCACCCACGGTGCCCACTTTCATCGGTACTTCCAACTCGCCCACCAAGTTGCCTTCGGCATCTTTATACCAGCGGGTCAGCGAAGAGTACTGACCATTACGCGCAGCATAGGCATGGGCGGCGGCTTCGATCGCGCGCCAATCGTTGCCGGTGGCCAAAGCCACAGCATCGATACCATTCATAATGCCTTTATTATGCGTGGCGGCGCGGTAGGGATCGACCACGGCCAAATCGTTAGCCAGAATAATACCGTCACGTACTTGCTCACCGTCAAAGCCTTTACCCGCCAGGTGCTCCAGCTTGTAAATGGCTTTGGCGCGCACCACGGCGCGGTCGGTGAGGTTCGACAAAATCCGCAAAAAGACTTTGCCCTCGGTAATGCTTTCTACCAGCGAGGCCACACCTTCGCACATGGTGTTAACCAAGTTGGCACCCATGGCATCGCAGGTGTTCACCAGTAAATGCACCACCAACATTTCCATGCCGGTGGAAGGCGAGCGATGCATATGCACCTCTAAGCCTTGGGCACCGCCACCACGGGCAACCATTTTCGGGTGCAGGCTATTGGCTAGATTAATAATTTCGTCTTTGCGCTGCATAATCGCCGACTGCGCCCGCGCCGGATGGGCCATATCCACCACTTGGATTTGACCGATCAAGATGGGCTCGGTGCTTTCCACCTCGAAGCCACCGCTGGGGCGCGCCAGTTTTGCCGCCGAACTAATGGCCGCCACAATGGAAGGTTCTTCCACCGCCATGGGCACTACGTAATCGCGTCCGTTCACTTTAAAGTTGAGACCAAGCCCCATGGGCAGGCCCAGTACGCCGACAACGTTTTCGATCATTTTATCGGCACGGCTGGGACTCAACGTATGTTCACCGCTGGAGAGCAGGCGATAGTCTTCTTCATTCACCAGACCTCGCTCATGCACGGCACGAACACGTTGTTGCAAACTCAGTTTATAAAACTGCGGGATTCTTGATCGTTCCATTATTCAGATCCACTCCTGATGGACAGGCCATGGGTTGCTGGCCCCAACGCCACCACGGGATATCCCGCAGCATGGACTTGTCGGGCCAGATCAGATAAGGCTTCCGTATCGCGGCTGGCGGCTAGAGCAATATCGCCCCCGCCTGCACCGGAAGGTTTAAACGCCACATTGAAACGCTTGGCCAATTGCGCCAAACGACGATGGCCATCGGTATAGATGGGTACATGTGCGGCTTCACCCAAGCGTTGCATGGCCAGACCGTAGTCATTAATGCCTTGTAATAAGGCATCGCTGTCGCCCGCATGGGCTGCGGCCACGCCATCTTGCGCTAATTGGGTCAACTCAGCCATATGACTTTGGTATTCCTGAGCACGATGCTCACGAAAGACCGACATACCATT
>JAKSCJ010000304.1 GCA_022360675.1 Lysobacterales bacterium | reverse complement strand
GTTTGGATCGTGGTCAATTGGGTGATACCCGTATTGTGCGGTTTCGCCGCGCTGGCAATCAGGTTTTATTAATCCAGGATAATACCGATTACCAAGCGCGTAGCGACGACCCTTTAGAAGTCAAAGCGGTGACCGAGGCTTTTGCCACCTCCGTGCTGGCCAGCTTAGAGATCGTGGCAGAAGATCAAGGGGCGCCGGTGGTGGATTTAAGCCCGCTGTTATATAGCGACAGCCATGGCATCGCGGCGCATTTGGCGGCCATTGACCAAGGCAGTTTCTCGTTCAACAAAGGGCGCTCGGCGGTATTTCCCGAGCATTTGCTCAACTTCCCTGAGAACAGCATCGTGCAGGTGTTATTGAGCTTTAACGGTACTAAACCCGGCGACTGGGTACGCCAGGTGACCCCAACGCCCGAGCGTTTAAGCGTGACTTATCTGCACCAGTTCACGGATTTACCCGATGCCGGCTTTACGCCGCGTACTTTCCATACGCGCTCGGGTTATTTTGGCGCCAGTTTCCGCGACTATGCGGTGCCGCTGGGTGAAGATTTAGAAATTTATTATTTATCGCGCCATCGTTTGCAGTATCGCGATGACGTACCTGCCGATGCTGCCACCAGCGGTCGTGCTTGGCCGGTGAAAGATCCCATTGTTTATTATCTGGATCCAGGCACACCCGAACCTGTGCGCAGTGCTTTATTGGAAGGCGCTTCGTGGTGGGCCGATGCCTTTGAAGCCGCAGGCTTTGCTGATGCTTATCGGGTGGAAATGCTTCCTGCCGATGCACACCCTCTAGATATTCGTTACAACGTAATCCAGTGGGTACACCGCGCTACACGTGGCTGGTCGTATGGCGGTTCGGTGCGTGATCCTCGCACCGGAGAAATCATTAAAGGCCATGTCACCTTAGGTTCGTTGCGGGTGCGCCAAGATATGCTGATTGCCGAAGCGCTGACCGCGCCCTTTAAAGATGGCATCACAATCTCAGAACCCGCAAAGCAAATGGCTTTAGCTCGACTACGTCAACTGGCCGCCCATGAGGTGGGCCACACCCTGGGTTTGGCACATAATTTTGCCGCCAGCAGTGTGGGTGATGCTTCGGTGATGGATTATCCACATCCTAATCTTTATTTGGGCGATGACGGTCGTGTGGGTATCGATCGCGCTTATCAAACCGGTGTGAGCCCGTGGGATCGCTGGACCATTCGCTACGGTTACGCGCAGTACCCGGCCGCTCAAGAACAACAAGCCTTAAACCAATTATTGCAAGAAGCCGATCAACAAGGTTTCTTATATGCCTCCGATCCCGATGCACGGGTGCCGGGCAGCGCTTATGCCCAAGCCCATTTGTGGGATAACGGTAATGATCCGCTGCAACGCTTTGATGAACTACTGGCGATTCGTGCTCAAGGTCTAGCAGGCTTTAGTGAGCAGGTGTTACCTGAAGGTCGTCCTTTGTTTGAATTAGAACAACGCTTGGTGCCAGTGTACTTGCTGCATCGCTTTCAGGTGGAGGCGGTGGGTAAACAACTGGGGGGGGTGATATTTGATCACCGGTTGCGTGGTGAACGCTTCGATGGTGTGACAGCAGTGCCGTTAAAGCGCCAACGTGCTGCCATGCAAGCTTTAATGAGTGCATTAGACACCGAGTTTTTGATGCTGCCTAAAGCCTTGCTGAACCGTATTCCACCACCGGCCGAAGGATATGTTCGTGGTCGTGAGTATTTTCAGCATTTCAGTGCCAATGAGTTTGATCATCTGGCACCTGCACG
>JAKSCJ010000333.1 GCA_022360675.1 Lysobacterales bacterium | reverse complement strand
TGAAGGTGATATGCGCGATGCTTACCGTAAGCAAACCGCGATCGATCCCCAGAGCTACGAAAGCCAGCAACAAGGCCAAGCCGGTAACTACCTCGGGCAACACCATGGGGGCAAATAGCAAACCACTCAATAACCAACGCCCACGTTTAATGGATAAACGCGTTAAGCTATATCCCGCTAACGTGCCTAGTATCGTTGCCACGGTAGCGCTAGTAAAAGCAAGCACCACAGAATTCAGCGCTGCATCCAACAAACCTTGGTTATTCCATAACGCGCTATACCAACGTAAAGAAAAACCCGACCACACACTAAGCAAACGCGATTCATTAAAACTAAAGATCACCAACAACAAAATGGGCACATATAAAAAGCCCATACCTAATAACAACACGAAGCGCGAAAGCCATATTTTAACTGGCGCCAGTTTATCGCCCGCCATGCTCATCGTGTTGTACGCGCCTGCGGTGTTAAGCGCTGCAAATACAGCACCGGCACAATCAGCAATGCTAATAACAACATGGCGAGTGCTGAAGCCAAGGGCCAATCACGATTACGGAAAAACTCGGCCCACAATAGCTTGCCTATCATTTGAATATCATCGCCACCTAACAAATCCGGAATCACAAACTCACCAACGGCGGGAATAAACACGAGTAAACAACCAGCGGTAATGCCCGGCTTCGCCAAGGGAATAATCACTCGCCCAAACACATGCCAGGCACGGCACCCCAAGTCGCGAGCAGCTTCAATCAATTGCCGGTCAATACGATCCAAGCTGGCAAAAATGGGTAACACCATAAAGGGTAAGTAGGTATACACCATACCGATATACACCGCGGTATCGGTATACAACAAATGTAAACCTTGTTCGCTAAGCCCCAAGGTATAGGCTAAAGTATCGAGATAGCCACCCGGCTTTAAAATACCGATCCAGGCATAAACACGTATTAAAAACGATGTCCAAAAAGGAAACACCACCAAAGCCAATAACACACTACGTTTGGCAGGCGACGCTTTAGCAATAACATAGGCTAAAGGAAAGGCAATCAAAAGGCATATGCCAGTAACCATTAAAGCAAACTTAATACTGTTAATTAAACTATGCCAATACCAAGCATCTTGAAACAGTAATGCAAAGTTGGCCCATTGGCCTTGCCAATGCCAACCGTCTTGATCCACGCTCAACAAAGGTTCATAAGGCGGTATCGAAATAGCTGTTTGCGACACACTAAGCTTTAACACCAAAGCAAATGGCAAGGCAAAAAAGAGCAGCAACCACAACAAAGGCAGGCCAGCAAACCATAAGCGTTGATAAGCTTTTAGCATGCGGCTGGTCTCAAACTTATGTTCAATAGTGTTCCTTGCTTAGCCATCCACAAGCTCGCCTCTAGGCAGCAAGCAAGCGGCATCGTAAGACCAGGCCAAATGATATTGATGATCTGGCGAAGCCGCCGATATAGCCTGGGTATCCACGCCCTTCATACGTAATGGAAGGTGCCCTGCATAACAAAGCTCGTGCACACTATGATCACCCAGATAGCGCACGGAAACGCCTTGAGCCTCGCAGTGGTTTTCGCCATTAGGCGCACGCACTTCGCGTAATTGTTCGGGCCTTACCATTAAATCCATTGCTTGTTTTTTTGCCAACGCTTGATGATGCCAACAAGTCCATTGTTGCCTCGTGAAATCACATTCCACCACTACACGATACCCACGCGCTTGGTCTGGAGCTTGTTGAGCACATTCCAACACCTGCTTACTTAGTGGAATATATTGAATGGGGAGAGGTTCGAAATACTGAACCCCTTCTCTTTTGCAAAGAAAGTTGACTTCTCGCAGTAACTCTGTGACTTCATTCCCCAC
>JAKSCJ010000065.1 GCA_022360675.1 Lysobacterales bacterium | reverse complement strand
GACCCTCATTACTGCTGCTATTGGCATTAAGCACACCGATTCTTAGTGGCTGTATTGTGGCCGCCGTTGGCGCGGGTGCCGCCACTGCCAATGCGGTTCACGATCGCCGTAGTTTCGGCACGGTGATCGACGACCAAACAGTCGAAATTGCGGTGACCGATAACATCTTCGGTTACATCGAAAACGACGAAAAACTATTCGGCTCTAGCACCGATCGCATTAAAGTCATCAGCCACAACGGTTTGGTATTACTTATCGGCACCGTTAGTGAAGAGAGAAAAATCGAGCTGGCTGGTCAATTAGCTTTTGAAGTGGAAGAAGTACGCAAAGTGGTTAACGAGCTGGAGATCGGCGAAAGCGCCGGTCTGGGCACCCGCCTGGGCGACACCTGGCTCAACAGCAAAGTTAAAGCGGCCATGTTTGGTGTGGATATCGATGGTTTTGATCCGACCCGCGTCAATGTCACCACTGTAAACGATGTGGTTTATCTCATGGGCTTGGTGACTGAGGAAGAAGGCGAAGCCGCCGCCCAAGAAGCCAGCGAAGTGGGCGGTGTGTCGCGAGTCGTTAAGGTGTTTGAATATATCGAGCCCTATGCCGAAGGCGAAGCAGCAGCCGATCAAAACATCGAACCACAGTAAATTGACCGGCGAACCACCAACGAAACAGGAGCGCGCAATGAGCAACGGATTACCGCTTAACGACTTACAAGTTCGTATACTGGGTTGTTTGATCGAGAAAAAGGCCAACACGCCCGATCAATACCCGCTCACATTAAACGCGCTCAAAAATGCTTGTAATCAAAAAAGTAATCGTTTTCCCGTCTGCCAGTACGAAACCGGAGCTATCGGCCACGAACTGCGCACGCTGGAAAACTTAGGTTATGTGCGTATGGAGCGCTCAGCGCGCGCCGAGCGCTACGAGCATCGCATGAGCCCTGCGCTCGAGTTAAAAGCCCGTGATATTGCCGTGTTGTGCCCATTACTGTTACGCGGCCCACAAACAGCCGCTGAAATTAAGGCGCGCAGTTACGAGGTCTTAGGCTTAGACGACACCGAAGCTGTGGTCGAAGTATTAAATCGACTCAGCGAGCGTGACACACCGTTGATCACACTCATTCCGCGCCAAGCAGGTCAGCGGGAAGACCGCTACATGCATTTGCTGGCGGGCGAGCCCGATCTAAGCCAGTTACCCAGCCCTAGCAGCTCACCACGCAGTGCTGCCAACGATGAACTCAAACAAAGAGTCGAACAGCTGGAACAAGAACTGGCTGAGTTGCGCCAACAAGTGGCTGCCCTGCAAAGCCAATAGCCGGTAGCTTCGTCACTTTCTGCCAATAGCTGCATTCAGGCTGCTCCACTTAATAGAGCAGCCTGAAAACATCAACGCACACCCGCCATCACCACCGCTCATCTGCAAGCCAGCGCTACATCATCGCCTTAAGTCAGGATCGATGTTAGCCACGCATTCTGCTACGGTAGTACAACGTTTTTAGCAAAACTTAAAGCCCCGCTTGATCCATGTCGTTACTCGGCGCGTGCGATGGGGCGTGTGCAATGGAATGTCACACTTTTCAAGTGGCCTACGTAATCCATTACAAACGTTCCGGTGAGGTTTACATGTTTGATTTCGCAAAAACGCTTGGCTTAATCCGCGGCGGTCTGTTTCAGCCCGAGGCCACTTGGCGTCAATTCCTCGACTCCCAACCCAGCTTCCAGCAGACCTTCTTCTTGCTCGCGCTGCCACTGATCGTGCTTAACGTGGTATTAGGTACGCTCTTTTCCAGCTTATTTGGTGGTTATACCAGCATTCCTGGTCAGTCCTTTTTTACCACGTTAATCTACGCCATTGTGATGTCGTGCTTTAACTTTGCATTCACCACAGCGGTGTTCACTGCGTTAGCTGGTGTGTTTGGTGGCAAGAGCGATTGGCAACGGGGTTTTGCCGCCATTAGTTTGGCAACAATTCCAGCCATTGCCGGCACCATCATTGGTTCACTCATACCGTTCATTGGCTGGCTTATTAGTTTTGCCGGTTTCATTATGAGCTTAGTCTTTACCTATCGTATTTTGCATTTGGCATTGGATATTCCCGACGGCAAACGTCCTTTCCATTTCGTTATCTCTTTGGTGGTGTTGCTGGTGGTTTATGCCATCTTCTCGATGATGATGGGCTTTAACATGGCAGCTCGCTACGCCGCTGAATATGAAGACAGCGACGAAGGCTTCTTCAGCAGTTCAAGCTCAGGCTTTATGAGCCATCTTGAACGCCAAGGCGAACTCATGGAAGCCGCCAGCAAAGATCGCTACGAGGCACCAAGCGATGGCAAAGTCAGCACAGCCCAAATGAAAGCACTGGTGCGCACTATGGAAAAAGTTCAGCAACGCTTTGAACGTGAGGAACAGCGTTTCGAGAAGCTCGCTGAAGAAATGGAAAATAAAGAAGAAGCTTCGTTATCGGATATTGGCAAAGTGTTTAACGGCGTTGGCAACGTGGTAAGTATTGCCAACTCTGAGATGGAAATCGTTAAAACCTCAGACGGCAACTGGGCAGAGCACGAATGGGTAAAAGAGCAGTTACGTATTGCTTTATTACAGCAAGATGGCAGCGAGGCGATCGAACATAACTACCAGCTGTACCAACAATACGAAGAACAGCTTTCCGATTTCTTTTAAGCGCTATTAAAGCGTTAAAGACTTAAACAAAGCCATCGCTGATAAAAGCGGTGGCTTTGTTGCTAATGGCGTTTTGTAACGGCTTTTTATAACGGCTTTATTACCAGATCAGATCTTGAACTAATGCAACTCATCAACGATAAAATATCGCCAGCCAAATCGTGACTTGCTCAGGATCGGTCCACGCCACTCGATGCTTAACACCGGCGGGAATATTGACATAATCGCCAGCACTTAATCGCAGTTCAGTATCATCGTCATAAGCTAGTACTGCCTTACCCTGCACCACCAACACCCACTCGTGCTCTGCTTGTTCGTACCAGCCTTCATCAGGTGAGCTTTGGCCATGCGACAAAATCCGCTCGATTCTTATCTGCGATGTGTTAACTAAATCTTCCATCACCTCTTCGGGCAAGGTATTGGGAATATTCGAGAACAAGCTGGTTTTTGCGTTATCGATGGTCATTTCAATCACTCATCCTGGGTGAATGTTCACAAAAAAGGGGAGCACGAAGCTCCCCTTTTTTAATCACACGCTATGGTGTGTTTAGCACTTATTCGAAACCGTCTTGGAAGATGATTTCGGCAACGGGTGCACTGCATTGATCTTGGTACAGGCAGGCGATCCACTCGGGATGATCCACAAACGGGTTACGGTTGCCTTGGAAGGAGAAGATCACTTCGTTGCGTTGCATTTCTTTCGCGTCCACTGGGTCTTGCTCGTGCCATTCAATCAGCACGCTTAACAGACCCATGTAAGCCAAATTACCATTGGTGATTTGGATTTGGCCACGGTCGTTGGTCAGCTCCAGGTTGGGCTCCGATTGACCATTGCTGTGGCTGCCACCTTCGTAACGGATATCCATGTAGAAAATGCTACGGGCCACATCACCACGGCGGTCGCTCCAGGTTTCCCAAGAGCCTTGGTTGCCATCGGTACCGATGGTGGTCCAGTTACCGTTACCTGGGTAAGAGCCCGAGCCGCCGCCGACGCCATTGTTGGCGATGGTGGCACGTTCTTGGCAAGAGCCATCTTGGGCCGGATCACAATAAGCAAAGGGCTTATTACCGCGATCGGAGTTGTAACCGATATTCGAAATACGCAGGTTATGCGCATCGGTGGCAGTGCTGTTCAAAGTGGTACCGGTATCACCCAGACCTAAAGAACGCGGCCAGGTATGTTCGCGATTGTAGTTGCTGTTACCACCGCCCGCTTTGGCATAAGAGGTATTGCGGTAAACATCCAACACCATAGACGAGTTATTCGGATCTTCGTCGGCCATGTCGAGAATATCCCAGGTATCGGTGCTGCCTGAGGTGTACGGGAACCATTGGTGATCGTCGATGGTTTCGTGCAGGGTCAAACGCAGATTCGCAGGATTGCTGGCATCCACATTGGCGTAGTAGTCGCCCATGGGGCAGTTCAGGTTTAGCGTACCGGCACTGGGCGCTGCGGGAATGACGGTGCTGGTGCGACGACGGCCACCAGAACCATTGGGGCAGCGTTGCAGGCTTTCGGTATTGGCAGCGCCGTTGGCACCTTCGTCCACTTGCGGCTCATTGGGTTCTAACAGCGCCAATAAAGCGGCGTTGTCGGCTTGACCCGAGTCATACACCCAAGCGTCGATTAAGCCATCGGTTTGAACGGCCGTGCCGTTGGGGAAGCTGGCAGGCGCACCAATGTAAACCGCAGCAGCAGCGGCACCATCGTTAAGCGCTGCGCTCAGGTTTACATCGGGTGTGGTGTTAGCACCACCCACCACGGCATAGCCGGAGTCGTCGGTGCTGGCGCCCGCTAAGTCAATAGCTGCGTACGATTGCGCACTGCTATCGAACAACACTAAGGTCAAACCACTTAGGTTGGTGTTGCCCGAGCCGCCATCAAACAGCTCGATAAACTCGTCAGCAGCAGGAGCTACAGCGTTTAATTCGTTAATCACCAAGTTCGGGCCCGGCGGTGAAATACCGCTATCGGTGGCCGCACCCGGTGTTGCAATGCCTTCACCCCAAGTTAAGCGGAAAGGCTCAGAGGTTTCGTCGGCACCATCAATGCCATTACCGCCAGCAGGTGTTTCGCTGCCTTCATCGGCCACTACACGCTGCCAAGAATTATTCACTGCGTGTTGGCTTTGATCGATCACCGCTTGGTTGGCCACACTGGTATCGTTCAAGTAAGCAGAAGCAGTGCCATCGGCGTCGGGACCATCAATAGTCACACCGGTTTTATCGACGGCTTCCACTCTATCGCCCCACAGCGCGTAGTCGATATCGGCAACTAAATCGCTTTGGCCGTCCCAGTAGTACAGCGCCAGTACTTCGGCGTTATTCACGCCGTCAGACAAATCACCTTGATTGTTGATGGAACCGGGGAAGGCTTCGCGCATATCGGCAATGCCGTCGGCTGTGCCATCTTCAAACAACTCATAGGTGGGGCTGAAACCATAGGCGGTTTCAAACGCGCTCGATCCCGCGATGGCCAAAGTTTGGTATTCGCCCGGAGCAATGCTGGCACCTGCCGGGAAGCGAGCGTGGAAGTCGCCGAAGCCACCGCCGCCGCCAGCGCCATTCACCACTTGGTAGTAGAAGGTGCCGCCGTTGGAGAAGGTCGCATCGGTCAGGTACACATCCGACAGATCCAGCACGTCGCCTGAGTTATTGAAGATCTCAACGAACTCAGCTTCGTTCGGGGTCACCACCACCTCGTTCAACAGCAAACCCAAAGGCAGATTCACCACCACGGTAGGATCAATGGTGACATCGGCGCTGGTCAGCATATCGGTGTTGGCATTAGTGGAGGTATCGGTTACCGCACCACTGTTAACGGTCAGCGATAACGTACCGGTGCCACTCACGCCCATTAAGGTCACGGTGTGCGAAGAACCGCTGTTGGCGGTGAAGCTAATGCCGGTATGGGCAGTGCCGTTGTGGTTTACGGTCACATCGCTCATATCGTCGAAGTCGAGCACCGGCTCAGAGAACACCACCGAGAAATTGATGGTGGTCATGGCGGTGGGGCCCACGGTGCTGGGTGTCACACTGGTGATGGTGGGCGGTGTCATATCCGGTCCACACAAAGCGGTGTGCGAGCCTAGGCCGGTGAAGTCGTCTTGCGCAAAGCCATTCCACTGCACGCTGGGATCAAAGGCATCACTGCCGTTATCATCACCCACACAAATGGGCGCCATACGGCGGATGGTGTTGTCGCGAGTCGAGGCATCACCCGTGCCCCATTCTGAGCCCGGATCCGAACCGATTTGGCCGATCACATCCAAAGTGCGGTCATTACAGTTCAGCTCAACGGCGTCATCACCATTGAACGGCAGGGTGTCGGTTAAGTCGCCAGGAAAGTCCGCATTCGTATCGGCAATCACAAAGGTGCCTTCAGCGGGCACGCTGCCGGTTAAGGTGACCGTCCAGCTGACCGTGGGCGAACCATTTTGATAACCGCGAATTTCGCAGCCTGTGGCGCCGAGATCGAGCGGGTTGCTATCCGTGTTGTATAGCTCCAGACCCTTATTCAGGCTGGAACCTTCCACATATTCAGAAATAATCAGTTCTGCCTGGGCAAAACCGGGTATTGCTGCCATTGGGGCAGCCGCAAGCACCGCCAGAATGGCAGAACGCAGGCTAGGAAGGGAGGACATGATTCGGGAACTCGGTTGGGTAAACGAGAAATTATACCACCTGTAATTTTTACATTAGATGGCAATCAAACACCTAAAACCAGCAGTTTCAAGACAAATCACAACCATTGCCGACAATAAAGTACCAATATCTCAAAAATAAAAACCATAGTCCCAATTCAGACTTAGCCTTAAATCGTCTAAGCACGAAACAGCCCAAACATAAAAAAGGGCGCACAAAAAAAGGGCAGTCTAAACGACTGCCCTTTTTATCGAAGCCTTGGGGAATCACATTCCCACAAGCGAAATCATTGCTCGCAATTATTCGCCCAGTACTTCTTTAACGTTCTCATCGGCTTTAACGATGTAGCCTTCTGGATCTTTCTTCCAGGTGGCCAGCACTTCGGTGTTGTAGTTCATGTACAACTGACCGTTGTGAACTTTAAACGCGTCGGGCTCGGTTTTAACCGCGTAGACTTTCGACATACCGTAAGCGCAATAACCGCCGTACGCCGGAGCATAGCGCTCGGGATCTGCGGCAAATTTATCGCGATTGGCAGCAGAAGCAAACTGCCAAGTGGCACCTTTGTATTCGAAGGTGTAGTCAGCACTGCCAGGAACAGGCTTATTTTCGGTGTGGTAAGCCACGCTGTCGTAACCGCGGATGGCAATACCGTCAATGGCGAAAACCGGTGCTTCGCCAGCGTTTGCCGTCGCAAAAAACGCGATGGCCATGAATAAAGCTAATAAAACCCTCATTGGGATCCTCCAGTCGTTAGTCACAACAAGCGGTATGCGCAACAAAGTTGGCAGCGCCTTATTGCAGATACAGCGAGTACTGGAGGAAAGACCGAGCTGTGACGGGTTTGCGTGCACTTTTTTCCAAAAAAAGTTCACGATCGAAATACTGCTTTTAAAGCACACCAAACGCCCAAACTCGATACAAACCGCCGATCAAAAAAATCCAAATTAAGACGACCGTTCAGTCCCAATAACATCGCCTGATAAGGCCGTTATCATCGACAAAGCGATTAACAAAACGCCTCGCCCCAAAGCCCAGCCTTATCGCTACCACCGTTATCGGTTTTACGGGCTGAAGGTTTCGAGTCGAGGCGTTGCGCTCTGTGCTTGATCGGTAAAACGGGTTAACCGATCAAACGTTCTTTTTAAGAAGGCTTACGGAAACGCAGAGTCATGCGGTCGCTTTCGCCAATGGCTGTGTATTCAGCGCGGTTTTCGTCACCCAGACGATACGAAGGCGGTAAGGTCCATACACCCGATGGATGATCGTGATCATCCTTGGTATTGGCATTCACTTCTGCACGTGCCTCTAAGATAAAGCCCGCTTTTTTCGCCATATCAATGACAAATTGCTCGGGCAAATAACCCATACGTGAAGTTTCGCTGGCATTGGCACCGGTATCGGCCCGGTGTTGCACCACGCCCAGCACACCACCGGGTTTTAAAGTGCGGTAGAAGTCTTTCAATACGCCATCGAGCAAGCCGTCGTTTTGCCAACCGTGCATATTGCGGAAGGTCAAAATCATATCCACCGAGCCTGCGGCACCCAAGTTATTCGATTGCGGCGGTGAATAGGTGACCATTTTGACTTGATCGTACAAATCGGGCGTGGCCGCCAATTTGTCGCTTAAACGTTTGTGTAAGTCGTAGCGATAACCCGGTTGATCGGGCACCTCAGGGTCATAGCTCGCCACGATAAACTGACCTTGGCCACGCAGGGCTGGTGCCAGGATTTCACTATACCAACCACCACCAGGCCAGATTTCCATCACGGTCATGCCATCTTTCAAACCGAAGAAATCCAAAGTGCCCACCGGATGGCGATGCGGATTCCGTGCCCGATTGGCCTCGCTGCGATGTTCAGCATTCATGGCATGCTCAACGCGCCCGGCCATGGTGGTGCCATCGTCGGCCGCCGTTGACAGCGACGCGCCCAGCACCAAAGGCAGCGCACACAGCATTTGGCGCCAGGCCAAGCCGCGCTTGGTCACGGTGTGGGCTGGACGGGTACAATGCGTCGGTGATGGTTTTTTCATCCCGTGGAATCCTATTTGTCGGTGAGAAGGTTATGATAACCGGCCTCCGAGGAGCGCAAAGCATGCTAATGCTCGCTCTGCCTATTTTGCTCCATCGTTGATCCCGCTTTTTAAGATCGTATCGGATATAAGCCTGTGTTACAGCTCAACCAAATCAGCCTGCGCCGGGGCACTCGTCTGTTATTCGGCAATGCCAACCTCACCGTTCATCCGGGCCAGCGCTTAGGCTTAGTGGGCGCTAACGGCTGTGGTAAAACCTCGTTGTTTGCCATGCTGCAAAACCAGCTTGATCCCGACGAGGGCGAGGTCTATATTCCAGCCAAAACCGTCATCGCCCAGGTAGAGCAAGAAACACCGGCCTTAAGCCGCTGCGCTTTAGACTTTGTTATTGATGGCGACAAAGAACTGCGCGCCTTACAGGCCGAGTTAGAGCAAGCCCAAGAGACAGGCAAAGACGAAGCACTGCCGCATATTTACGAGCAAATCGAAAATATCGACGGTTACCGTGCCGAGCAACGCGCCGCACGCATGCTCAATGGCCTGGGTTTTCGCGACGATGACATCAAACGCGCAGTAGCTGAATTCTCGGGCGGTTGGCGCATGCGCTTGAACCTGGCCCAGGCCTTAATGCGCCGCTCCGACTTGCTGTTGCTCGACGAACCCACCAATCACCTGGATCTCCCCGCCATCGTTTGGCTAGAACGTTGGCTGCAAAGTTATCCCGGCGTGTTGCTGGCCATTTCCCACGATCGCGACTTTCTCGACGGTATCAGCACCCACATTGCGCATATCGAGCACGAACAACTCACCCAATACACGGGCAATTACAGCAACTTCGAAAAACTTCGCGCCGAGCGCCTGGCCTTACAGCAGGCCATGCACGACCGCCAGCAGCGTGAAATTAAACACATCGAAAGCTTTATTACTCGGTTTAAGGCCAAAGCGTCCAAAGCTAAACAGGCACAAAGCCGGGTGAAAATGTTAGAGCGCATGAGCCTCATTGCCCCGGCCCATGCCGACTCACCTTTTGGGTTTCAGTTTTTAGCACCGCATAAATTACCGAATCATTTATTCAAGCTCGAGCGCTGTGATGTGGGTTACGAACAAGCACAAGGCGCGCCATTGCGCATTGTGAACCAGGTGAATCTCAGCATCAGCGCTGGCGACCGGGTGGCCTTGTTAGGAATGAATGGCGCGGGCAAATCCACCGTTATGAAAGCTATTGCCCAGGGCAGCACCATGTTGTCGGGTGAGCGTTTACTGGCGCAAGATTGCAACATCGCCTACTTTGCCCAGCACCAGGTAGAGCAGCTCAATGTGGAGCGCTCGGCCTTTGATCATTTACGCGATCAAGACGACAAACTTACCGAGCAGGAAATCCGTAATTTCTTAGGTGGTTTCGATTTCCACGGCGATCGAATTTTCGAACCGGTGGGGCCGTTTTCGGGCGGCGAAAAGGCGCGTTTAGTCTTAGCCTTAATGATTCAACAACGTCCGAATTTGCTGTTACTCGATGAGCCCACCAACCACTTAGATTTACAGATGCGCCAGGCGCTTAGCATGGCCTTACAAAGCTACGACGGCGCTTTGGTTATCATCGCCCACGATCGCCATTTAATTCGCAGTGTTTGCGACGAGCTATACATTGTTCATGAAGGCCAATGTACGCCTTATAAAGACGATCTAGACACCTACTCTGCATGGTTAAGCGCACAAAACAGCGCCGACAAAAGCAGCGATAAAGACACGACCAACAAGAACCACAGCAAGAAAGCAAACCGCAAAAACGAAGCCGAAAAAAGACGCTTACTCAAACCCTATAGCGATCGTATCCGTAAAGCCGAAAAAGCCATGGAAAAACTACGCAAGCAGCTTGGCACTCTAGAAGAACAACTAGGCGATAGCGATTTATACAGTAACGAGCAACGCAAAGACGAAATGAAAAACCTGCTACAGCAACAAGCCGAACACAAACAGGCGTTGGATGAGGTGGAAATGGAATGGCTAGAGGCCAGCGAAGATTACGAAAATAAGGCCGCTCAATATTAACTGACCATGTGGCATGATCAGGTTTAAGCCTAAAAAATTAAAATATCAATTACCACCGCTGAAACATGACCGTAGATGGTTTACTTATTCAAAGCAAGGTAACGAATGCTACCTTGCCATATCGCTTACGATAAGCGCCACTACCACCTTTGATCCTGCTCATACCCCAAACGAATCAAGGTTTCGCCATGGCGCTCTTTAAACACTTCCGTAATACGCGGGGTAAAAAACTCACGCCATTGCCCAAAGCGGCTGCCTTTACGGGCATGCTTTAAGCCTTCGGCATTGTTGGGCAGTTTTTTTAGCGATAAAGATTCCGCGATTTCCAGTGCGGTATTCATATGCTCATCGGGCAAACCATACCATGCAAAGATTTTGGCGAAATGCTCACGCTCATGCCCCACCATCTCTTCAAAGCGTAGCTCTAATACACGGGCATCTTCATAAGGCCACCGCCCCATTTTGGTGATGATGCCACCCGAAACATTATTCAGCTCGTAGAGAATGCCGTCTTCCACGTCCAAACTTTGTAAATACTGCTGATAAGAAACGTCTGCAGGCAGGTTTTTATGGGCGGGGTTGGGTTTTGCACACCATTCCTCGTCGGTGCGCAGATGATAATGATAAGCCGAGATCAATAAATCTCGTGGATCACGAATAATATGGGTTCCGCGAAACTGAGGCGGCACCTCATTCCAATCCAGCTCTGCGTGGGGAAACAGGGAAAAATCCACTTCACCACTCACCTTACCCGCCACTGGTGCGTATTCGTATTTCAAACCAATGGTGCGGGTAAGCTTACGAAAGACTCGATCAAAATAAAGGGTTAAACACTTATGGTAACAACTGTGAACCGCAGGCTGCGCTAAGGCTATACTCATTGTTATTCTTCTAAACTAAAACCAACAAAAAAAGCCCTTGCACAAATCGCTGTTGAAACAAAGACTTCACCACATTTAGTTATATAAACTTAACATATTTAGCTCTAAATCTCTTTTAGCCAAACTTAATGAGACTAAAAACAACACAATAATAGACAGAACGAAAAGTCAAAAAAGAATGTGGGATAAAACCGGTTAGCCGGAAAGCAACGTAGAAAGAGGCAAAGATAATAAGCGTAAGGCCAATACTAATGAAGAGATACTCGATGAAAAGCGCAGTCACCGTAAAGAGAAGATACACAAGCATGGCGGCCCGCTTAATGGGTAATCGACACACCACAGGCAGATAACGCAATCACAAGCCACGCCGATTTTTTGGCGCGATATGACGATACCGAAAGGTTTAGTTAGCAGCCCGTTTTAACGGTTGTTGCCGATTAATTCGCGCACGCGTTGTTGTAATTGCGGAATCACCTCGGCTTCAAACCACGGGTGTTTTTGGAACCAAGCAATATTACGCGGACTGGGATGTGGCAACGGCAGAATGTTCGGCCAATAGTCGCGCCAAGCCGAAACCGTAGCCGTCACACTGGTATCGGTACGATCGGGCAAATGCCAAGTTTGTGCATACTGGCCGATCACCAAAATCAAGCTGAGTTCTTGTAGTTGCTCCAGTATTTTTTCACGCCACAAAGCAGCGCATTCTTTACGCGGGGGTAAATCACCCGACTTGCCCTTACCCGGATAACAAAAGCCCATGGGCACAATGGCGATCTGCTGCGGATTATAGAACGCTTCGTCGCTCACGCCCATCCAACGGCGCAAGCGGTTGCCACTTGGATCTGAGAATGGAATGCCATGGTTATGCGCACGCACACCCGGGGCTTGCCCGGCCACCAGAATTTTGGCTTCAGGGTGAATCTGCAAAATGGGTTTTGGCGGCAACGGTAAGGAGGCTGCACAGTGGGTACAAGCGGTAACTTCTCGATAAAGCTTGTCCATGACAGCCTCAATATGAGTAAAAAAGGTAAACCTGAAGTGGCGTGCTTGAAGCAACTGAGCGACAGCACATAACCATTCAGTGAAAAATGTATGCGGCCAAACAGAATAAATCAGTAAGCCAACGGCTGCAGAACAGGCCCAGCGATAGATCAGTCTGTTATATAAAAAACGCCAGATCGCAAAGCGACCCGGCGTTTTTTATCTTCGTCTCAGCAGCAACACTGGCAGCAGTATTGCTTGACTGAACCAGCGCTTAAATTAAGCCGCTTGGCGAGAGCTCACAACGGGGAAATCCACGTCGGTGCCCGCAATGTGGTTCAGGTAGTTGGTGAAGATGTTGATGCTAACGTGAGCAATGATTTCAACAACTTCAGCGTCGCTGTAGCCCGCGTTACGAACAGCTTGCAGTTGCTCGTCGCTAACAACGCCACGGTTTTCAACGATTTGGCTAGCAAAGGTCAAAGCCGCTTGTGCTTTAGCGTCGCCAGCTTCACCTTTCAGGTTAGCAGCCAGTTCGTCTTCAGCCAGGCCTGCACCTTTGCCTAAAATGGTGTGTGCAGAAGCGCAGTAGTCGCACTCGTTGCGGCCAGCTACGGTCAGAGCAATTTGCTCGCCCAGCTGTGCGCTAACACTGCCACTGCCCATAGCTTCGCCGAAGCCCAAGAATGCTTGCAGAACGGCGGGAGAGTGTGCCATGGTGCGGAATACGTTAGGAGCAACGCCCAGTTTCTTTTGCACAGCACCCAGTAATTCTTGAGAAGCTGCAGGCGCTTGATCCACTTCAATTGCACTAATGCGAGACATGAGGAAAACCTCCGTGTAGGGGGGAGTAAAAACAAATCGTAAAAACCAAAACAGCGGTCTTTACCACTAAACCAGCGATGGTAAACAGATTAGTTTACCTTGTCAAGGATTCTCATTCACATTTACTCATCTACTTGACAAGTCACGAAGCCCGAAGCAAGTTATAAACCTGCTAGTTTACTTTTTGGGAATCGAGCGTACGTCATGCCCAGACCAACCCGTCGTCAGCATCTCATCGAAGTTGCCATTGATTTATTCAACCAGTATGGGTACCACGCCACCGGCATTGACTTGATTCTGGAAAAAGCCAAAGTCTCCAAGCGCACTCTTTATGTCCATTTCCGCTCCAAGGACGAGCTGATCCTGGCCGCTTTAAGGCACTACGATGGCTTGTTCCGTAATCATTTCATGACACAGGTGGAGAAAACCGCCAAAACCCCGGTAGAACGCCTGTTGGCGGTATACCAGGTGGCGCAAGAGTGGTTCATGCAGAATAATTTCTACGGCTGCATGTTCATTAACGCCATCGGCGAATACTCGGCCACCGATTCGGCGATCCGCCAGGTCTGCAAGGAGTTCAAGGCGCTGATCCGCGACTACATCGAGGGGCTCTGCGCCGAGCTGGCCGCACCGGATCCGGCGGGCCTCGCCGAGGAGCTGGGGCTCTTGTTCGAGGGCGCCATCGTCACGGCCCAGGTGAGCCAACAGAAAAGCCGCGCCGCGCAAACCGCCAAGACCGCGGCGACGGCGCTCATCGACAACGCCCTGGCGGAACGCAGCGACCGGACCTGAGGCGCCCGCGCTTCCTTATACCAAGGCAGTCAGATCTCTTCGAAGACCGGCGCCAAGTTCTCCAGATAGACCGACGCGGCGAGGATCATGTCGGGGGACTCGCCGTCCGAGCCGAGCGGCAACAGCAGCCGATCATAGTGGAGCTCCTGGAAATTCCTGTACATCACGATGCGATGCAGGCGCGGCTCGGCGGCCTGGGCAACCTCCACGTAGTCCTGCCAGAGGGCGTCGCGGTAGTCGGCCGGCTCGAATTCCCGCAGGGAATGCCCGGTCATGTCCCGGTTGTAGATGCTCCGGATGTTGCTGCCGTAGAGCCGGCAGACGAAATCCAGCGGATCGCGCTCGACGTCGAACAGCACGATTCGGCCCATCATCGGCGCAAAGTCTTCGGGAAAGAAATCGCTGCGGGCGGGAATGACCCGGCCGTTCTTTGCGCCCAGCCAAACCGACAGCAGCGCCGCCATGTCCTGGTGAACCAGGTCGGTCAAAGTCAGAACTTCGGAGCGCACCCCGTTGCGCATGCCGAGCTCCCCCCTTGCAATCGAAACGCCTTTGCGCTCGGCGGCCACAATTAACACCTTAGTGTCTAAACGCGATTCGATCAAAAGGGCAAGCAGCGGCGCCCGAGACGGGGCTCGGTACAACGGGGTTCGCGGGCGTACGCCGATCAGCGCCCGAAATGCGCCGCCAGTCGGTCGACGGCGTCGTCGAGCACGTCCGGCTGCTTGCAGAAGGCGAAGCGGGCGAAGTGGCGCGGCGGCGCATCCTGGTAGAAGGCGCTCACGGGTACCGCGGTGACCCCCGCCTCCGTCGTGATGTGGCGGCAGAAGTCCTCGTCGTCGCCGTTGAAGCCCAGGGGCCTGAAGTCCGCCGTGATGAAATAGGTGCCCTGGCAGTCGATGACCTCGAAGCCGATCTCGGCGAGGCCGGCGCCGAGCCGGTCGCGCTTGGCCCGCATGTCGGCGGTGAAGGCGTCGAAATAGTCGTCGCCCTTGCCGAGGCCGAAGGCG
>JAKSCJ010000370.1 GCA_022360675.1 Lysobacterales bacterium | reverse complement strand
AGCAGTGAGTTATTTTCTTCGACAGCGGTGATACGAACTTCTTCATCGCCCCCTGCCACATTGAAACCGCCGCTGCTACGACCACCTCCGCCGCCACCGGACGGGGTTTGGTCACCACTCACCGCGTTATCGTTAAATGTACTCACGGTAACCGGCTCGATTCCTGGCGTTAATTGGCCGCTACGGTTACTGCGTTGCGAACCTTGGCTGCGCTGACCGCCGAAAATATCGAGTAGGTAATCGGCCAAAATACCGGCTTCTAAGTTGTTCACGGCGTAAACATACAAGCGGCTAGCAGCACCTTCACCAGCGCCACGATCTAAGCGGTCGATCCAAATTTCGGCTTGGTCCAGATAATGCGGCTTGGTAGTGATCACCATGACCGAATTAATGCGTTCTAAGGGAATAAAGCGGAATAAGCCTGCTAGAGGGCTGGTTCCCTCGTCGCCAAAAATCGCCTCCAGCTCAGTGGCAATCTCAGGCACTTCGACATTTTGCAGTGTGAACATGGCAACCGACATACCAGCCAACCAGTCCACATCGAAGATTTCAACGGTAGCAAGATAGTTGCTTAATTCAGAAGGCGTACCCGACAAAACCAGCAGGCCGCGCAGGTTATCGGCACTAACCACCGCACCTTCTTGTAAGTAGGGTTGCAGCACTTTTTCCATTTCACTGGGTGAAATAAACTCCAGTGGTACAGCCATCAATTGGTAGCCTGCCTTATTGGCCGGACCAGTGCGCGGCACCAAGTTCCCAGGAATGGCGTTGTTGATCGGCAGTACGTGGTAACGACCATCTTTGCGCACAATGGCCGAATTATTCCAACGCAACAACATATCTAAGATGGGCAGAAGCTGCTCACGGTCGATGGGGCGAGCTGTGGAAAAAGTCACTTCACCACCAACGCCAGGGCCGATCACATAGTTTTCTTGCAGCAAGTCACCCAAAATGGCACGTACAACCTCAGGCAGAGGCGCACCTTCGAAATTAAGATTAATTTCACCGTCTTCGCTGACTTCTTCCAGCGGCGGGCGGCGGGCGGCGTCTAGATTGATCAGCTCACCGGTACCGGGATACCGTTCGACCTCTCGCTCTTTGGGCTCGTCGTCATCTTTTTCTTCATCGAAGCTGATTTCGCCATTATTGTTTTCAACAGCGTGGCCGTGGGTTCCGCCCGGAGCATCACCCCACCAATTCCCATTATTTTTCTTGCCGCCGCTGGACGAACACGCCGCCAACAGCGACACCAACGCCACAATGGCAAAGCGCGCAATGAGCTTACTCATGGTTTGCCCTGCTTGACTGTGCTGTGAATTATTCATTTTCGTCTTCATTTTGCTGATCTAGCTGCTGTTGGCGTTGTGCGCGAAGCTGCGCACGACGCTCGGCAATTCGTCTGCGAACCTCTTCAGCCAAGCTTGCCTGGCGATCGTTTTGATCATCAGAAGATTTGGCATTATTCGCATTATTAGCGGAGGTAGCCGCAGGTTTCTTGGCATCGCTTGGACGTTTGCGCGGTTTAGGCGCGGCCGCTTTGGGAGCCGCTAAGGCGCGTTCATTGAGTTCCAGCTCTAACTTAGCCACTTTGCCATTGCTGGCGGCAAAGCTCACTTCGCGCGCTTTGATTTCACCTACTTTCCACGCGGCCAGCTCACCTTCTAACGCCATCCCTTCGCGCACAATCAATGAGCTGTTATCGCCAGGCACTCGCACCATGGCCAGCTTTGCCTCGGGCGTAATAATGACACCGGTCACAGCGGCGTCTAACTCACTCACTTGCAAATCTTCGGGTGTGTCACTTTCTTCAGGCTCTTCTTCGATTTCTGGCAGCTGCCGGTTATCGTAGAAAATAGGCTGAGACAAGATTGCATTCGAGAAGCCAGCCTCTGAGCTTGTTAAAGCAACCGCCGGTGGAATATCGGGAATGGGTGCCAGCTCATCGTCTGAGCCAACCGCACCGCGATTAACCGATAACACCAAAGGCAGCAACAGACCCAACGCACCGAAAAATGCGGCAGCGCCCAGCAAAATCATTCCTGGTAGATTTTTACGTGGGTCCAAAATCATGTTTTTTGCTCGCTACTGCGAATATAGCCGTTCATATCAAAACGAATATCCATGACGTTCACAGGAACTCGCCCCCGACGCCGATTATTGCGGCGTGCAGCTGTGGCAATGCGGGCTTGCTGATACAGATTAACTTTATCCAGGAACACCAAAGGCACACCCGATTCCAGTTCGTCGAGCACTTTGACGAAATCAGACAAGCTGCACTTCATGCGCACTTTGACAATGACTTTCTCAAAACGCTCCTTCGAGCGTGGGCGCATATTTTGTGTGCTTTGCACCGTACAATTTTGCGCATCTTCGGCCTGGGTTGTGATAATTCCTTTTAAACGTGCCGCCAACTGAGCTGCGGCCGCATCAAAATTATTTTCTTGCAAGAAAAAGGCATCATCTTGACGCTCGGTACGCAATGCTTCTAAGCGTTCTTCCAGCTGATCACGCTGCGCTAAACGCAGCTGTACATTGCCTAGCTGCTCACGTAAGTCGGCAATGTTCGAGGCGTATTCACGGTGCCGTTGGATAAACCAGTGAAAACACAGCAGGTATACCAGCAGCAGCACAATCGCCAGCAGAATCAGCGCCAGCGGCCGCCCTTGCTCACGGTCCGGAAGTAGCTGCATCTTTCGATTCCTGCGAATTTTCTGGTTTCATAACAATATTTGCCACCACGGTGTAACGCTCTTTATTTAAGCGTTGATCGGTGGTGGTTGCACCTTTGAAGTAAGCTCCTTCCAATACAGAAGCCGAGTTCATTAACTCAATAAGCTTCTGCGCTCCTCCAGAAAGACCTTGTAGTTGTAGCTCAGTTCCGGTGATTTGCATCCGTTGAACCCATGTATCTTGGGGCAACAGCTCGCTAACCTCGCCTAAAACACTTAATAAGGAGGCTGCCTCTTGCTTGCGTTCACCTAAAAAACCCGCCGCTGCCATCGCTTCGTCCAAATCGCCGCGCAAACGACGCACGATACGAACTTCCTGCTGCGAGGCTTCAAGCTCTTCTTCCAAGCGCAATATCGTGCGCTCTTGCAAATATAACGACTCGGCCATCACCACGGCTAATAAAATAACCGCCAACCCGGCCAGTGCCCAGTTGATGACGGCGCGGCGTGATTTGTGTACCTGACGGCGCACCAAAGGCAACAAATTAACGCCACTAATGCGTGGTGCCTCGTCGGCTTCGGCCAGGTTGATATCCACAGCGCCCAAACCCAGCCCAGTGCCATCTAATAGCGCGGTGAGTTGGTCCATCGACTCGCGAATGGTCACGTAGAGGTCGATCGCCAGTAAATTCTCGTCTTTTTCCCGACTAACAATGTGATAGTCGAAATACACTTCTTGATGGGTAAACGGCGTGTGCTTGTCCATTTCGAAGGCCAGCGCCTGGCCCAGCGAAGATTCCGCCGCCGCCGGCATCGTTAAACGTCGGTTCAACACCTGTTCTTTTGGCAAGCAAAACACCACTTGTGGCAGTGAATCTTCATAGCTGGCCAACAGCTGTTTAATCTGATCGCTGGCAAATTCCTTATCGTGTTCCAAATCAAGATCGAGAACTTCTTCAGCATGGCCGCCGCGACCACTGGAACGCCAAAGCTTGACTCGACTACCGGTGGCGGTAATCAGTAATTGTTCACGAGGTGGCCATAAACGCAGCCGCCAATGATCAGGTAATAGCGATAGCAATTCATCGCGCCACCACGCCAAAAAACCCGGCAACGGGCTGGCGAGATAACGCGCTTTGATGCGCGCCAGTTGTTCATTAAGAACGTTCACTTAGCGATACTCCCCTTCCTGCCAGCGGACAATACGAAACGGTCGCCCGACAAAGTCTGTACCTAGCCGGATCGTGGCACGAAGATCTGAAAAAGCCCCATTGGGCAGGGTGGCGCGGGCGACAATACTATACGTTAGCCCCCCACCTTGCGCTACCACCGCAGTTCCATCGGGCAGCTCTAATGGTGTGCGGGCTGCACCCTCTTGGGCTTCCCGCTGTTCAATAAAGGCCACCGCCTCTTCTTCGCTTAAGCCCATGGCTAGCAAAGCTTCACGCGGGGCAAAGGCCGGGTTAGAAGTTGCACGCCCAGAAAAAACCGTAATTGCCGGTTCAATTTGGTTGTATAGCTGATATCCCACACCCAACACTTGCTGTAATTCTTCAACCGTTGAAAACGGCCCGTCTCGCGGCGTATAGGCATAGCCCGCCGCCTCGTAATCGTCGGCTTCAGCGCCTTGCGGGCGTGGCAAGTTATCGCCGTCGCGCCAATCTTGAATAGCGTCGGCAATGCTTAACGCCTCATCAGGTGAGACCCCTTGGCTCTCTAACAGTTGCGCCAAATCTTCACCGGATGCCGAATTAATATCGATTTTTCCGGTTTCATCGATAATACTCAGCGCCACCTCAGCATCGCCTAACAAAAACCGATAAACCCGTCCGTCGGCAGTCCACTTGGTTTCCAAGTCGGGGTTACGCATTTCGAAGGCCGCGCGGTGTAAAGCTGCCTCAGCTGCGGCACGCGCGCGAACACTATCAAACGCATTGCGCGCTTCCAGATTTTCGCTACGCGCTAACACTGCGAAGGTGCCGATCAAAATGGTGATCAACACCAACAACCACATCACCAATATCAACGCGATACCACGCGCCCGGTGTGGATTGAATCCAGAGAGATCTGAAGTACGCACATGCTGCATGTGATGGTGAACCGCCATCAGTTCGCCTCATCCCGGCCGCCATTACCTTCATTTCGATTAAAGTCTGCCGGCTGTACGGGCTGGATACCCTGGTTTGAGAAACCTTGGTTTTGTACCAAACCACCCACACTGCTGTCGACCATGACCGCCGCTTTCATTTCTGGCCACACAATTTGTGACGCTTCAGGCATAAGTAAATCTAAGTTGATCGCTGTGGGTGCCAGCGAGGGCATTTCCCATTGATCCTGCCAATCGGTGAGGCTGCCTTGGTCGTCAAAGCCCATAAAGCGGAATGTGCCTTCTTGTATATCCGTAAGCAGTACTACGGGCTCTACTTCTTCTAAGGCGCCATCTTCATAACCTTGCAAAATAGCAAAGCGGAATACTAACTCTAGCCCATCGCCTTCATAAGATTGTTCGAAGGTGAGTTCTTGAACGTACGGACCGCCCGAGCCTAAATACCCCGGCATCGGTGCCACGAAGCGAATACGATCTTGCTCACCTTCAAAAACAATAATTCCTTCGCGGTCGGCATTAAAAGCCAAGGGCAAGATTCGTTCAATTTGACGATGAACAAATTGATACGCTGCCCGCATATCGGTCGCTTGCTCCATGGCACGTTCGCCACTGCGAGTGGCTTTAAGCGCACCTTTAAACCCTGCATAAGCCATCGTCATGATGAGTGAAATCATTACCATGGCCAGCAGCATTTCCAATAAGGTAAAACCGCTTTGATAACCGGCACGTGACAGCCGGGTTTGTTGATTAGTTAACATTAAATGGACCACCGCCATTTAATTCGCGGCTTTCGCGAATATTCCGATCGATAGAGCGCATGGTGACAAAGCGCGCTTGACGTTGGCGCGGTTCAACACCCCAGTACACGGTTAACTCAACCACGAGCATATCGATAGGAATCTGTTCAAGCAGGTCACCACTTACCGACTGTGGTTCATAAACATGGGTCAGCACTTCGTAAGAGTAGGTGTCGTCAAACTCACCGCTGTCAGTTCCTTCTGCTAGCGGCCGCTCCAAAGATAATGTATCGAGATACTGCTGTGCCCAAAAGGCGGCTTCAGTTAACTCGCGTGAACGCGTTGTGTTACGAATCGAGCCCGATAACACTTGCACTAAAGCGGCAAAAACCACCGCAAAGATCACAAAAGCGGCTAATACTTCTAATAAAGTAAAACCGCTTTGCTGTGCTCGGCCAGCACCTGAAAAACGCTTCACTGCTGGGCCTCAGGTGGTGCCAGCGTAATTTTGCCAGTAAGCCAAGAAACGCCCACATCCCAGTGCAGCTCACCACTACTAATAGTGACTCGCCCACCAGTGGAGCTGCCATCGGGGAAAAAGCGGATATTACCGGCGTTTTCGCCAGTTAATTCGCTGCGCGCAGTTAACAGACTCAAGTCCATACCGTCGGGAATTTTCTTAAGCGGCTTTTCAGCGGCTTGCCATACACGTTCGTTGGCATCCACATGAAAGGTCAGAGGTTCTTTACGCACCATGGCTTGACTACGGGTGTAGCGTAAACCGGCAGCGATATCACGACCGGCGGCGCGAATTTGCGCACCGCCAATACTACTCGACAAAGAAGTGGCAGCTAAACCTAACAGACTGGCCATAATCACTAAGACCAGCATCATTTCCAGTAAGCTAAAACCTGCCACTTCCTTATTCATGAGAAATTACTCGATCTCGTCCCAGCTGGTGATATCGGCACCTTTACCTTCACCACCTTGGGTTTTATCAGCGCCGTAAGAATACAGATCGTATTCACCGTGCTCACCAGGATATTGATACTGGATATCCCCTTGCCAAGGGTCTTTCAAGGTTTGCGCTTTAGCGTAAGGACCAACCCAGTTAGCAGCATCAGCGGGTTTTTTGACCAGGTCTTCCAAACGCTCGGGCGGAGTACCGTTATCGAGGTAGTAATTATCAATCGCCATTGATAAGCGTTGAATTTGGGCTTTTGTCGCATTTTGGTTAGCGCGTTCACGGTTACCAATGATATTAGGCACCACCAAACCGGCGATAACCGTCAGCAACACCAGTACCAACAAAATTTCGATCAAGCTAAAGCCCTGTTGTCGCGCTGGCAACACCATCTTTCTCTCCTAAAATTAATTATCCAACCAAGTCATTAATACCCAGCATCGCCACAACCACCGACATCACAATAGTGCCGATCAACATAGCTAAGCCTAGAATCATGATTGGCGTAAACAACGACAATAAACGTTCTGCGGTCATGCGCACTTCGCGATCGTAGGTATCTGCAACGCGAATGAGCATGCGATCTAACTGACCCGTCTCTTCACCCACGCTGATCATTTGCAAAGCAAGGCGTGGGAAATGGCCGGAAGCACCTAAAGTTCGAGCTAAGCTGGAACCGGTTTTCACTTTTT
>JAKSCJ010000436.1 GCA_022360675.1 Lysobacterales bacterium | reverse complement strand
TTGGCCGGCCAGCTTGACGGTGTCGCTCACCTCAAAGTGGCCGCCATCCCATTCCAGCTGCCCTTCGTCACCCACCTGACCACCGGACTCGGCGTAAAACGGGGTACGATCGAGAATCACAATGGCTTCGTCGCCATCGTTCAGCGATTCTACGGCTTTACCATTAACCAGTAGCGCCAAGGCTTTGGTTTCTTCCTCGCGCAGGTGTTCGTAACCCAAAAATTGTGTCGGCGGTAAATCTTGCACCACAGCCGAACTAATGCTATCGCCCTGATCGAAGCGGCTTGCCGCACGGGCGCGCTCGCGCTGGGATTCCATGGCCGACTCAAAACCCGCGTTATCGAGAGTTAAGCCGCGCTCACGGGCAATATCGGCAGTGAGATCGGGCGGAAAGCCATAGGTATCGTACAGCTTGAATACCGTATCACCGGCAATCTCGGTGCCGTTCAACTGCGCAATGGCTTGGTCCAGCAATTCCATACCCTGCCCTAAAGTCTCTAAGAAACGCTGTTCTTCAGACTTCAGCAGGGTCGCGATTTTTTCTTGAGCAGCGGCCAGTTCAGGGTAAGCTTCACCCATTTCAGCCACCAAAGGTGCCACCATGCGCCAGAAAAAGGTGTCACGGCAGCCTAACTTGTAACCGTGGCGAATAGCGCGGCGAATAATACGGCGCAGCACATAGCCACGGCCTTCGTTGCTGGGCAAGATACCGTCGGTAATCAAAAATGCGCAGGAACGAATATGATCGGCGATGACCTTTAAGGAATCTTGCTCGGCATCTTCAGTGCCAGTAATTTCTTGCGCCGCTTTAATCAGATTTTGGAACAGGTCGATTTCATAGTTGCTATGAACGTGTTGCAACACAGCAGCCAAGCGCTCTAAACCCATACCGGTGTCGACACAGGGTTTGGGGAGCGGGCTCATGGTGCCATCGGCGGCACGGTCGAACTGCATGAACACCAGGTTCCAAATCTCGATGAAACGATCGCCGTCTTCATCGGGAGAACCTGGCGGACCACCGGCGATTTCGGCGCCATGGTCGTAGAAAATCTCGGTACAAGGACCACAAGGGCCGGTATCGCCCATCGACCAGAAGTTATCGCTCTGATACTGGCCCGCACCGGGTTTATCGCCAATGCGGATGATCTTATCGCTAGGCACACCGATACCTTCGTGCCAAAGCGCAAAGGCTTCGTCGTCGGTGTGGTAGATAGTCACCAACAGTTTGTCGGCAGGAATGCCCACGGTTTTAGTGAGGAAATCCCAGGCAAAACGGATGGCATCTTCTTTGAAGTAGTCGCCGAAGCTAAAATTGCCCAGCATTTCGAAGAAGGTATGGTGACGCGCGGTGTAGCCCACTTGATCCAGATCGTTGTGTTTACCGCCAGCTCGTACGCAGCGCTGGGAGCTGACCGCACGGGTATAGGCCCGTTTCTCGGCACCTAAAAACACATCTTTAAACTGCACCATACCGGCATTGGTGAACAATAAGGTGGCGTCGTTAGCTGGAACTAACGGGCTACTGGCCACATGCGTGTGCCCTTGTTCTCCAAAGTAATCCAGAAATGCCTGGCGAATTTCAGAGCTGGATTTCACAAAACCATCCAATACAAAATACGTGGGTTGCAATGCGCCACCGCAGCATTGCGATGGCTCCTGTTTATTCTTCCGCTTGACGCTCGCGCTGTTGGGCTTCCCAAGCACGCCACGCACGTTGTGCGTGATCACCCTGAAAGCCACGCCTTTGTAGCGCCTGACGAGCTTTTATGGGCGCCTCATGGAAACGCTCATGACGCTCGATATACGCAAACGCCATGGCCTCCCAGTCGGGAGCCAACTCATCTAGGGCCAAGGACAGGGCATGACCTTCAACGCCGCGCGAGCGTAATTCTGCGCGGATCTTCAGCGGCCCTTGAAGGCGCTCTATACGGCTGCGCACAAACGCCAGTGTGAATCGCTCATCACTTTGCCAATCGGCTGCCGCAGCTTCGGCCACCACCGTTTGGCTTTCTGCATCGCTAAAGCCGCGCTGACGCAAACGTTGAATCAGCTCGTATTGGCTATATTCACGGCGCGCCAACAATCTGACGACAACCGCTTTGGCGTCGGCATGTTTTGTCTCAGCGTTGGGAGTTGATTTCACTGTAGTTCTTAAGCAAATTCAGCACTGTGCATCACGCTACACAGCGTACAGGCGAAACCACCAATATACCACTTTTTGTTTGCAATCTGCTTGATTATTCGTGGCATTTGTCCTTTGACGAATTTGCTCAACCAGGCGTTTCAATAAACGCTAATTTAAATAACAGGTAGACCAGCCAGTTAACTTTATTGCTTAAGTTCACCGCTGCTCATTAGCCGTATACAGCCCGTGAGCTGCCCAACGCTACGGCAAATATTATTTAATATCATACGCTTGACGCCGCCGCCGGAGACAACTGTTAGCAGCCACCTCCACATTTTTACTGACACCAAGCCGTTTCGCTCATTTTGCGCTCATGCGGCACAAGCCACCGCTTGTTGCTGACAAATAAACTGCACCACACGAAATTGCACCTCCATGCTGTGCAATAACTTTCTTGCGCCTAAGCCATTGGTAGTCAAAATTTCTGCTTGAGGCCAGTTAAACGCCCAGCGCTGCCGTTCATGATTGGAGTTACGATGATCATGCTCATCATGCACAATCAACACCGATTCCGATCGCTCAAAACCCACTGTACTCTTAGTTTCCAGACCTCGGAAATAGGGACTTTGTTCCAATTCAGCTAAAACCCGCGACCAAAATACCTCGGCCCCTGCCGAGCGATCTTGCGTGGCAGTAAATAATGCCGACCAATGTATAACAGGAGCCAGCAAAACTAGGCGTTGAGCCAGAGTAGCGGTGGGGTGAGTAAACTGAATATCGGTCGGAGAAAGGTGCGCCAATACATGGGCCGAAAGCCCATGCCCGACCATGGCATCAAAAGGGCCAAATTGCTGTTGCGCGTCGCGGATCACTTCGACAAAAGGTGAAACTTGACCCGCGCTTTGCCTAGGCTGCGATGCAGCTAATGTGGACTGGCCATGGCCAGGAACATCAACCGCTACGACGTCCATGCCCTGGGCTTGCAATAAAGGAACAAAGCCCGACCATTGTGTCGCACGGCCACCCCAATCGTGCAACAAAAGCACACGACCGCGACGTGGGCCTAAATGAATTGGCCAATGTAGCGCGCTAGTGTTGTCGTTTAGGCGGACGCGTTGTCCATGTTGCTCGGCGAGGTTTTCCCAAGCACGCAATGGCGTGACGGGTGGCGATTGGAGCTTTAAGGCATGTTTGTGAGCAAACCATTGAGATAACCACTCAAACGCTCGCCAACGCTGGCTTCCTGCCAGCGACGGAATGTTCATAGCAACATCCTTGTTTGAACTCGATGCGCGTTCCTTGCACATGAGGAATAAACAAGAGCTTAGTCTAGGACTGAACTCTCGTGATATTTAGTGAGTTTTTAAGCACTTAGTTCTTAAGCGCAACCACACTACGGCTAATGCGTAGTAAATCTTCGCTAAGTTCAGGGCCTAAACGCTGACGAACTGCGTCTTGGGCCAATTTCCAATGATCTTCGGCGCGTAAGCAAAGGTCTTGCCCCAGTGGGGTTAGTGATACCAGGCGTTGACGCCGATCACTGCCGCGGCGAATCTGCAAAAAGCCATCTCGTAACAGGGGCTGTAGGTTTCGGGTCAGTGTGGTCTGTTCTAATACCAGCGCTTCTTGTAACTGCTTTTGGCTGACTTCACCAAGAAAATAAAGGGTTCGCAGTATTGCAAACTGGGAAGTCTTCAATGCGCATTGCGCCAAGTGTTGATCATAAATTTGATTCATCACTCGGGTGGCTTGGCGCAGATGAAGATTAAAACAAGCTTCTGAATTCATAGTGTCCCCCTGCGGCAGCCTGTTACAACTCAGGTGGTCTGCCGGTGTTTCCGACCAGGCTCACAACGTTAACGATCATGGTTAACAATAACGAAAGCTTGTGAACGGACAACAGCGCCTCGTTCGCCATTGTATCGCCCAACCTCCATGGTTTAGGCACCTAGTCGAAGTGATACGTTCATAATATTAAATTATTCTGAATTATAGCCAGTCCACACAATTTTGCTCAACTGTTATGTCAAGATTGCAGAGTGCTGTGCTGCATTGGGCCTCTGCCTCACGACGACCAGCGGCTTAAACGCCATTCAGAATGACTTAAAAAAGATTTAGCACCGTTTCTTGCCTACGGGCAAGCAAAATTTCATTACAAGTCGAGAAAGTTATTAGCTTTCATTAACTTAGAATATCAAGATTTGCCTGATTTTGGTTTATCTGCGACGCGCTCACGTAAATACACAGGACTGAATTGTTCGGCAGCAATCCCCGCTACGCTATCGGCCAGAGCCAATAATGCACGCGCCGAAGGCCAACAGTCGGCATCGTGGGCTTGCAATCGGGCACCCATTTGTGTTGCTAACTGAAGATCGTCGTTGGCAAAGCCATTTCCAGCGCCAAACCATTGGTTGCTTTCCACACGAGGTGGTGTTTCGTTTGAGACACACTGGGCTGGCGTGAGCAAAGCTTCATCAGCCAGCATCGCAGGTGGCTGATGATTCAAGGCGTTGTCAGCCACTGGCATGGTTTGAAAACCGTAGGCAGCGCAGTAAACCTCACCCATGCGTGCATCTAAAGCCGCCCAGATATGACGTTGTTGATGTTTCACAGCTGCCTCCCAAGCCAAAGCTTGCAGGCTCGACACGGCAAACACAGGGATATCAAGTGCAAAAGCAATGGCAGCTCCCGCGCTTACGCCCAAGCGCAAGCTGGTAAAGCTCCCCGGACCGCGGCTGAGCACGATACCGTCTAATTGCTGGCGCTGAATACCCGCCTCGGCCATCAAGGTATCGGCCCAGGGCAGTAGCAGCTCACCATGGCGTCGAGGTGCCAGCTCGAAGCGCTGATGAACTTCGCCATCGCATTCCAAAGCAACAGAACAAGCGTAAGCGGCGGTTTCGAAGGCTAATCGTTTCATGAGGTGATGACCGGTTTAGGTGGCTAAAGCACCAGTATTTTGCAGAATACCGGCATTTACAGGTTGAGCGCTTGAAGGCATACAAGCGAAGTAAAAATTTTTAAGAAGCAGGGGCTTCATCGGGTTTCTGTGATTTACTCGGCTCATTACTGACCGCACCGTGCTTGGCATTAGCGGTAGAGTCTGGGCTATCGCTCTCTTCTCGTGTTATTTGCGCTTGCTGCTTTTGCACTTCCATGATGTTACTCATGAAATCAATAGCATCGCGAATTTCTCGCGTGCGTGGCCATGGCGGTAAGCTGTTTAAAAATAGGCGACCGTAGCCTTTTTGTACTAAGCGCGGATCACCTAATACCACCACACCACAATCGGTATGGGCACGAATTAAGCGCCCCGCCCCTTGTTTTAAGGTTAAGACGGCTTCGGGTAACTGCACTTTTGAAAATGGGCTTAGGCCTTCGGCTTTGATGCCCTCGAGCCGTGCCTGTAATACCGGGTCATCGGGTGCCGCGAAAGGCAGTTTATCGATCACCACGATCGATAGCGCCGCACCGGGCACATCCACGCCTTCCCAGAAGCTGGCCGCTCCCAGCAAAATTCCATTGCCTGCTGCCCGAAAATCGTCCACCAATTGACCGCGCGGCCCTTCACCTTGAATAAACAAGGGATACTCACAGCGCGTTTTCAACCATTGAGCCGCTTGCTGTAATGCACGGTGGGTGGTGAACAATAAAAACGCCCGTCCACCACTTACCTCAATTAAAGGCCAAATGGTTTGCAGAAGTTTTTCGGTATGTTGGTAATCGCCCGGGGCTGGCAGGCCTTGAGGCAACCAACACAAAGCGTTATGCCGATGGTCAAACGGGCTTTCGACACTAAGCGTGCTGGCTTCTTCCAGCCCTAAACGATGGGTAAAGTGATCAAATTTATCGCCCACAGCCAAGGTGGCTGAGGTAAAAATCCAGGCGGCAGGTCGGGTTTCGCGAAAGTTTGCTAAAGGCTTGGCAATATCCAACGGTGTAATGTGCACCGCAAAACCTTGGCGGCGTTTCTCGTACCAGCGCACGCCTTCAGTTTCTTCAGCACGGAATTTCTTCAATACACCCTGCATACGTTCGCAACGCTGGTGTACATTGGTCACGCTGCGATCCGCCTCTTTCATGGGCTCCAGCGCTTCTAACAAGGTGCCTAAGTGTTCGTCTAACTCATCGAGCATGCCGGGAATCTTGGCGTGTTTCATGAGTTCAGGCCCGTGGCCGCGATCGTTCATGCCAGCGAACTGAAGAATTAACTCACGCTGATGCTGTTCTAAATCGGTTAAAGCTTCTTGCACCACGCCAAAACCACCGCTCACATTGGCGCTGGCAGCTTGGGTGTCTTTAATGAGTTCTCGCACCTGGCGGCTGGAAATACCTCGGCTAAAAAAGCGCGTGGCGGTATCGGGCACTTGGTGGGCTTCATCAATCACAAACGCCTCAACCGTGGGCAGCACCTCGCCGTGGCCTTGCTCTTTTAAGGCCATATCAGCAAACAACAAGTGATGATTAACCACCACCACATCGGCTTCTACCGCTTTGCGACGCGCTTTCATCAAATGGCATTTGCTATAGCTGGGGCATTCGCTGCCTAAGCAGTTGTCGACTGTGGAAGTGACAAAAGGCCAGACAATGGCCTCTTCCGACAAACTGCTCAGCTCACTGATTTCACCGTGCTCGGTGGCACGCGACCAGGCATAAACTTGCTCTAATTGCTCTGGCAAACGGCGCTCGGTGTGGCGCCCGGCACCACGCATTAACTCCAAGCGATGCAGGCAAAGATAATTGCTCCGCCCTTTCAGCAATGCCGTTTTGCGGCCCCGGTGCAGCGCTTTTAACGCCATAGGCAGATCACGCTGATAGAGCTGATCTTGCAAGGTACGGGTACCGGTGGAAATCAGCACTTTGAGGCCCGAACTTAAAACCGGAACCAAATAAGCTAATGTTTTCCCCGTACCCGTGGCAGCCTCTGCCACCAGAGTACTCCCCTGTTCCAGAGAATCGGCCACGGCTTCAGCCAAGCGCATTTGGCCGGGGCGAATCCGAAAATTGGGTAATTGCTGAGCGAAAGGTCCGGAGGGGCCAAGAAAGCTCACCACTTCTTCGATACGTTCGTTCATGAAGCCAGGAACATACTTAACTGAAATTCTCTAGAAAGTAAGGTTTCGTCAATGGGCAAAACAGCTCCCCACAAACCAGTAGGCAGCGATAGTCTGGCCTCAATCATCGGGCCTTAATCAGGCCTGTGAACGACAGGCCGGTGACTGAATCGTCAGGCCGTCATTAAATCCGCTGATGAAATCCTTAATTAAAACCCTTGGGGTTTGCGTTCGGCACAGCTACTGGCCCGTTGCTGGGCTTCGTTAGCACCACCTAGATCGCCCAAGTGCTCACGGGCAATACCCACCGTACGCCAGTTGCGTGCACACAGCTCACCCACTTTCGGCCCCACATCGAAGGAGCGCGAGGCGAAGCTGAGTGCTTGTTCAAATTGTTGGCGTTCGAGTTGGA
>JAKSCJ010000120.1 GCA_022360675.1 Lysobacterales bacterium | reverse complement strand
TCGATATCGAAAGCGATGGTAGTTTGGCAACTTCAGCAGCTTGGGATGCTGGTGTATTACTCAACCAACGAGGCTCTGGTTTTTTCAACAGCCAACGTAAAGTCTTCACTTACAACCCAACAACAAATAACGGCACCACGTTTGTTTACAACTCATTATCTGACGAGCAGCAAGAGATATTTGAGTTTCATCCAGATACCGGTGTGTTCGATGGTTTAGGGCCGCAGCGTGTTGCGCATATTCGTGGCTTTGACGGTGACGAAGGCACGTTATTCCGTGAACGTGAAAACCGTTTGGGAGACTTGATTAACTCTGATCCGTCCTTCGTTGGTGAGCCCAACTTCTTCTTTGACTTTGATAACTACATTGGCTTTGCCGAAGCCAATGAATCTCGCACCGCTGTTGTTTACGCCGGCGCTAATGACGGTATGTTGCACGCTTTCAACGCCGATAGCGGCGAAGAGCTCTTTACTTATGTGCCCAATGCAGTGATGGAAAACCTGCCACTGCTGACCTCGAAAAACTACGCTCACCGTTTCTATGTAGATGGCTCGCCATCATACGGTGACGCTCAAGTCAATGGCGTATGGCGATCCGTTTTGGCTGCCGGCCTACGTTCGGGCGGTCAAGGTATTTACGCGTTAGACATCACCAACCCCAGTAGCTTCGGCAGCTCGAATGTGCTTTGGGAGTTCACGGACGAAGACGACTCCGATTTGGGCTATACCTTCTCACAACCCATCATCACACGAATGCAAAATGGCCAATGGGCAGTAGTCTTCGGGAATGGATTTAATAACACCGAAGACGATGGTAATAAATCGACCACAGGTCATGCAGTCTTATATATCGCATTCCTCGACCGTGGCTTAGACGGTTGGAGTATTGGTGACTTTGTCAAAATCAGTACCGGTGTCGGTACTGTTAGTACACCTAACGGTATGGGCAGTCCAGGTGCCGTTGATGTTGACGGTGATTTTAAAACCGACTTCATTTATGCCGGTGACCTACGCGGTAACTTATGGAAATTTGATGTGAGCAGTTCATCACCCTCTGCGTGGGATGTGGATTATGGTGGTGACCCCTTATTCCAAGCTCGTAACGATCAGGGCGAAGAACAGCCCCTGCTCGAACGACCAGGCGCCGTAATCCATCCCACCGGTGGTGACAACGGAATTTTAGTGACGTTTGGTACCGGTAAATTCATTGAGGCCTCTGACCGACGTGTAACCGACCAGCCCACACAAAGTGTTTATGCGATTTGGGATATCGATGCTTCACCAAGTATCGACAGTAACGACCACGGCTTTAGCCGCAGTGACCTTGCGGAGGCTCGCTTTGCACTAAATAGTGGCTTTAGAACTCGAGCCGAAAACTCTGAGCTACCCATTTGGTTCGATGAAGATGGTAATCCACAAGACCGTGGTTGGTTTATCGATATGCCTTTAGAAGGTGAACGAGTGGTCGAGCCTGTGTTGATTCGGTCAAATACTTTATTTTTCGTTACCTTAATTCCCAATGAGAACCCCTGTGCGGCTGGTGGTAGTGGTTTCCTCGTTGGTCTTGATGTACGTAACGGTAATGTTCCGGTCTCGCCGCTATTTGATATCAATGGCGATAACGACTTCGATGAGGGTGATCTATTAGGTCCCGATAACGATATTGTTCCTATTGGCATCGAAACCGGCAGTATCCCCAACTTACCTGTGGTTATTTTCGATCGTCGCAGCTTATGTGAGCGCAACCCCGGCCACCCAAGTTGCCAATCTGGCGGCACCGGCGGCACCAGCGGTGGCCCGCAACCCCCCTTCCCGCCACCACTTAACGCACCTCGCTTATGCGGTGGTAACGATGATCGCGCCCTGCTTTACACGACACAAAGTAACGGCAGCATTATTACCACCGTTGCCGACGCGGGTTCTGTTCAATGCGGCCGCCAAGGTTGGCGCCAATTACGCTAGTGGAGTAGATCGATGAAGTTTGTAAATACACAGCCAAAGTGTGGTTGGAAATCAGGTCTAATCACTGCACTCATGGTGTCGGCCTCTTTACTCGCGTTTAGCACGGGTGCTCATGCCCAGCAAAATAACAGTGAGCTGGCCACGCAATATGATGAGAAAATTGATATTACGAAGCTGGAATCGGGCAGACTTGAGTCTATCGACTGGCGTAACTTGAAGTTAGTGATTGATGGCCGTGAAGAGTCTTTTAACGATGACATTTTACGCGTTTATCATAACGACAACGAAGTCACGCTAATCGACCTACAGCCTAATACTATTATCCGCTACCAGCGCAGCGGTAATAACGGCGTTGTTGTCAGAATATGGACAACAGGACAAGGTAGTATTGTCGACTCTTAAATGGCAATCGGTGGTGGTTACCTTCGCTAAGCCAGGTAACCACCATTAGTATTGACGTTACAGGTTTTGTAAGCGTCTTTAAGTATCAACACCATCGTTTTTGGGTTATGAATATGAAAAAGCAATCAGGATTTAGTCTCGTAGAACTGCTGATTACTATTGCTATTTTAGGAATACTGGTTGCCATCGCGGTACCCAATTATCGCGCGCAAGTGATTCGTGGCGCGCGCACCGAAGCGGTGGACGAAATTTTGAAAGTCGCACAGTTTCAGCAGCAAACATTCACTCGTACCAACCAATTCGCGGTACCTGCAGTGAACCCATACACCACGCAAAATGGTCGTTACCAGATTACGACTCAGGTCAATAATGCAGGCCAAAGCTACACCATAACCGCAGCCCCCCAAGGTGGGCAGGCAAATGATCCTTGTGGTAGCTTAATTCTTGATGAGGTTGGCCGTAAAACCACCACTGCTGGCGATGCAGCCAATTGCTGGGGTGGCCGATAAGCAAAGTTTTGGCACCTAAAGCCAGAGCCGCTTTCCAATGCCAGGGGCTGGCAACTATAACGACGACTAATAATATTCCGGACAGTTTTCTACAAGGCAGTGTACTCACTGCCTTTTCTTTTTCTAAGCCCAAGACCACTTGGATCTCAGCGTCCGTATTTTGATTTAGGGCACAGATTCCCACCTCCTCTCTACCTCCTATCGGATTTTTTTTCGGCTTCGTCGGTCATCCATTTACGCCTAATTGAACGATCGATTAAAAAAGCGATTGTGCATATATGGCCATTTGCTCCACCGCCAAAAATTTCGCAAAGACCATATTGCCGGGCATTCGTGGCGTGCTTAGAGAATTTTCAGCACAACAACTCAGAGATCAAAGAAAAGTGTTGTTTTTTATTCATGGCGTCACCTGCATCCATTACAAATCGGCCAATGTATTTCAGCCAAAGCATAACCAGATTTAAGTTTGGTTATGGCCAACGCTAAATGGCCGAATCGTTGATTTTTCATCGATCAGTATGAGCGTTCGCTTTTGGCCGTTCGTGTGATGCGCCGCAAATAGCCCATCGTTAGGCGAGGTATTACCCGCCCTTGACCAACTGAGATCAACACCGCTTCAGTAGACGACTCGGTGCCATTAGCAAGGGACTCTTAATGAAAAAACAGCGATCTGCAATGGTTGCAGCAATGGCCATGGTGGGCTGGTTGGCAACTGCCAGCAACCCAGCTCAGGCAAGCCTACTTAATCTACCGAACACACCGCTTATTTTAGGCTTAGAAACGGTTCCTAATATTTTTATTATGATGGACGATTCCGGTTCTATGGACTGGGAAGTGCTCACAGGGAACCACTGGCCAACTTGCCGTTACACCAGAACCTATGGCTCCAGCTGTCCGGGCGGGCAAGATAACAATATCTTCTTCTTCATGGATAGAAATGGTAATCGGCGCAACTTTTACTATTACTCCGACACCGACAGAAATGCCTACAACGACGGTTGCCCGGGGTTTCCAGGGTCGTTTGGCAGCAATGCTTCGGTGCGCGAATGTGTGCGCGATGCACGTATTAATCCTTTAGATCGAGATTGGCGATTTATGTCTAGCGATCTAAATTTAATGACTTACAATCCACAGATCGAATATGAACCTTGGCGAGGTTTCCCTGAAGCAAACTTTGGTGGCGCACGTGGCGATCCCCAACCGGGCAGCCGAGCATTCGATTCTATCGTGAACTTAGGCTCTCTCGATGGTTTTGAATACAGCGTGTGGATCGACAGCCATGGTTTCACAGGCAATAGCCCCAACCGCGATAACCCTAATGTAACCACAGGCCCCAATGGTCGTGTTGATCTCTTTGACAATCACATTAGAGTAAACGTTACTAATGGCGGCTTCCGGTGCCAAATGATCTCCACTCAACCCAATGGGCGGTTTAATGTTCGCACCACCAGAACCACCATCACCGGCGGTGCCTGCAATGACGCTGTGGGTAATCTTAGCTTAGGTGAACTACAACAAAACATCGCCAACTGGTATCAGTACTCACGCAAGCGCCAATTTATTGCTAAAAGTGCAATGATTGATGTGCTTGATACATCCTCTGGGTTTCGTTATGGCATTAGCTTACTTAACAACAGCAATAGCTTATTCATTGAGATGCCAGAAGACGAGGACGTTGACCTAGACGAACACAACGAAGAAATTCGAGATGGTTTGCTCGACTACCGATGGGAACCCCGCGGCACACCATTACGCTCGGGTTTAGATTTAGCAGGTCGTTACTATCGTGGTGCGGTGAGTGGGCGCGATAGCCCGATAACCCAGTCTTGTCAGAAAAACTTCACCTTGCTATTCACCGATGGTTTTTGGAATGGAGGTACACCTAACGGTATTGGTGATTCCGATGGTGATGGAACTTCAAATCTATTAGCCGATGTGGCAAACCGCTACTACGACACCGACTTAAGGCCCGACTTAGAAGACGAAGTATCGACTGATTTATTCGACACCAATAACCGCCAACACATGGTGACCTACACCATTGCTTTTGGTTTAGACACAGGGCTAGTCGATACCGATGGTAATGGCTTTCCCAATCCTGAATTACAAAAAAATAGCTTCCAATGGTGGAATACTTCACCCGAGCCCATTCGCCGAGTCGACGATTTATGGCACGCCGCGTTCAATTCGAGTGGGCAGTTCATTGCTTCTCAGCGCCCTGAGGAAGTCGGCGCTGCGCTTAGAGCTGCGGTTCAAAACATCGAACAGCGTGCTGGCTCAGCGGCATCAGGTGCCACGAATGGTGGCTCTCTAAATACCAATAGTCGTTTATACCAAGCACGCTTTTTCAGCGACGATTGGCACGGTGAGCTGCTTGCCTTCGACGTGGAAAGCGATGGCGGATTAGCCAATTCTGCCGCTTGGGATGCGGGCATTTTATTGAATGAACGACCCAGCGGGTATTTTTCTAGCCAACGTCGAGTATTTACGTACGATCCCCAAGCTCGGTCCGGTAGAACTTTTTTCTACAACAGTCTAAATCCTGAGCAACAGCTCATCATGGATACCAACCCAGACACCGGTCGCATCGATAATCTGGGACCACAACGTGTTTTGCACTTAAGAGGCTTTGATGGCGATGAAGGCAACCCGTTTCGTCGACGTCAACACCGCCTTGGCGATTTAGTGAGCTCCGACCCGGTCTTTGTGGGGGGGCCAAATTTCTTCTTTGATTTCGACAACTATGTCGCCTATGCCGAAGCTAACGAAAACCGCACGCCCATCGTTTACGTGGGGGCCAACGACGGCATGCTGCACGCCTTCAGAGCCAGTGATGGTGAAGAGGTGTTTGCCTATATGCCGGGCTTCCTGTTCTCCGCCCAGAGTCAGGAAGGACTGCACTTTCTG
>JAKSCJ010000159.1 GCA_022360675.1 Lysobacterales bacterium | reverse complement strand
GCTTCGCGGTTAATCGCCGCATACCGTTGGGCCCAGTCCACCGCTTCTACATAGTCGTTAAACAAAGAGGTGCCTTCATCGAACCAGGCCAAATCTTTATCGGGCAGTTGAATATCACGCTTCAGTAACGCTTCGCGCGCTTGGCTGATGAAGTATTGACCGATGATATTGCCGGTTCCACGCGAACCCGAGTGCAGCATCACCCACACTTGGCCCTGTTGATCCAAACACACTTCAATGAAGTGATTACCGCCCCCCAAAGTACCCACCTGGCGCGCCCAACGTGGGCCGTTGTTTTTCGCTTGGCGATCGGCCAGTTTTGGGTGTTTATCGAGAATGGCTTGGAGGCCTGGCTCGGCACGGGCAGCGGCTTCCATTTGCACATTAGCGGCTTTATGCGAAGCCATACCTACAGGCACTTTGCCTCGATGGCCGCTCGAACTTTACTCAAGTTATCGGGCAGTAAGCCTGCGTGTAAGCTGGTTTTAATAGCCATCATTCCGCAGCCAATATCCACACCTACACTGGCAGGAATAATGGCTTTATGGGTGGGAATCACCGAACCTACGGTGGCACCTAAACCCAAGTGCACATCGGGCATGGCCGCGACGTGATGATGCACAAAGGGTAGTTGAGCAATATTGCTGAGCTGTTTTTCAGCTTCAGGCTCAATATCAGTGGTCCATATATGAACCGGAACTTCGCCTTTCGTTAGGCTTTTTTTAATGGGCATCGTTCTTTCCATTTAGGGAACGAGCAAACGGTTTTCGTTCCCTTTAAAGATTTTTAAATTCATAGAATGATCAGCTAATTGAAAACCGTTAACCATAAAAAAACCCCGGTGGTTCTTCGACCTACCGGGGTTTTCCGGAGGCCCGCTTAATGCGAGCCTCGAACATTCGCATTAAGTTTAACGATGTATGGTTTCTGGTTTTAAAAAACTTTGATCATTCAGTGCCATCTCAGACGCGCGCCAGAGCGCACGGATATCGTTTGAATATCCGTCTCTGCCAAGCAAGGCGTGATGGCCAACAATTACGTGGTGCAAATGTGCAGACATCGCCAGGTCACCTCATGATAAAAAATTAAATAAAACCGGAGCTTATGTATTCATTAATCGTTGAAACCCTGGCTATCGATTAGACTTTGATAGCAGAGTAAAAACGGTTTAATGGGCAACAAAAAACCCGGAACCTAAATGGGCTGCCGGGTTATCTTTGCCGTTCCGGAAGCCTTTGGGCAGCTTCCTTATCGGAGCTGCTAGCACATATCTAATCGCCCACCACTGACGTGGCATGCATTAAAGGGGTGAATAAATAGGTGTGCGGTGTTCATGGTGGGAAACTATACGACTGCTTTATGACGAACACAAGTCATTTTATCGATTTTGTCAAAACTTTTTTACATATATAAAATTAAGCCAAAATGAATAAATTGATAACAATTCTTATTCGCCAAAATTTAATAACGTAGCATTTAGATATATCAGCGCTTTATGAATTTGGTCAGATGCAGCTTTTTGATTGATTGACACGGACATAAACATGATTAATCGTGAGCGCTTTATTGCAAACAACAATAATTAGTGTTTTTTAATAATTCATAGCAAAGGGCATCATGATTGATGCCTTTTCTAAAAACTCAATTTTATTACTCACTGCATAAAGCAGCATGCTTATTGAATCACAAAACCATCGCCATCTTTTAGGAAGGGTAATTGCTCGCGTATCTGATGAATTTGTTGCTGTTGCAGATCAACGGTGACTGCTGTGGGTGTTTGGCCTAGCTCAACCAAAGTTTCGCCCAATGGTCCGTAAACCGCACTGCAACCGCCATACATAACGCCTTTTC
>JAKSCJ010000012.1 GCA_022360675.1 Lysobacterales bacterium | reverse complement strand
TTCTTCGTTGCCGCTTTTAGCTGGCGCGATTTCTTTGACCTCACCCAAGTTGGTATCAACACGACGTAATTGGCCGCCTTGGAACTCGCTGAATACGATGCTGTTATCGGTGGGGTCGGCGAAGGTCCAGAAGCCATCGCCAAAGCCTACGCTATCCCAATCTTTATTGCGGATACCGCCGGGTGCACGGCTGGGGCCACGCCAGGAACCATTGTCTTGCAGGCCGCCATACACATTGTAGGGCCATTGCTGATCCACACTCACATGATAAAACTGCGACACGGGCAGGGTGCCGATATGACGCCAGTGGCCGGTTTGGTCGCGGCTTTCATAAACACCACCATCGGTGCCCAACAGCATGTGTTTGGGATTTTTAGGGTTAATCCATAAGGCGTGGTGGTCGGGGTGAATGCCGCCGCCAAAGCCGCCACTAAACAAGGAGCTGAAGGTTTCACCACCGTCGGTGCTAACGCCTAAGCTTAATGAGGGCTTATAAATACGCTCATGATCGGTCGGATCGACCACTAACTCACTGAAATAGAAGGGGCGCAGTTGAACCAGTGTCGAGGAGTTCTGCTCGGTCCAGGTTACACCCATGTCATCGGAGCGGAACAGCGCGGTTTTATCGCTTTCCACATTGGCGTAAACGGTACCGGGACGCGATGGTGCCGTAGCCACGGCCATACGACCCAGATCACCTTCTGGCAAGCCTTCGGTCATCTCTTGCCAGGTGTTGCCGCCGTCGACACTACGGTACAGGCCGCTGGTTTCGCCGCCGGATTGGAAGAAATCGGGATAGCGACGGAAATGCCACATGGCGGCATATAAAATATTGGGGTTTCCGTGGTCTACATCGATGTCGGCACAGCCGGTTTCTTGATCGATATACAGCACTTTTTCCCAGCTCTCGCCAGCATCTGTGGTTTTGAAGACGCCGCGTTGTTCGTTGTCGTCCCACAAATGGCCGGTGGCGCAAACCCAGGCGGTGTCGCTATCGTAGGGATGCAAGCGGATGGCCGCGATGTGCTCGGTATCTTCCAGGCCCAGGTGTTTCCAGGTTTCGCCGCCGTTGTCGCTGCGGTACACGCCATCGCCAACACTAACGGTGTTGCGTACCCAGCTTTCGCCGGTGCCGACCCAGACGCGATCGGGGTTGCTTTGGTCCACACGAATGGCACCGATGGACTGGGTGTGATCGTCAAAGATTGGGCGGAAGGTAAAACCGCCGTCTTTCGACTGCCAGATACCACCACTGGCCGAGCCAATATAAATGGTGTTGCTGTCGTCGGCCACGGCGTCGATGGCGGCGATACGGCCGCTCATGACCGCAGGGCCAAGAGCGCGGGCGGTTACACCACCAAAGGTGGCTGAGTTAATTTTTACGGCATAGGCGGGCTGTGCAAAGCCAACCACGGCGCTGCTAATAGCGGCAGCCAATAACATCGGCCAAGGCTTGCGGCCTGAAGATTGGGTTGCAGTGCGTTTGAGTCGGGACTTCATCGTGTTCTCCCCATCGTTTAAGCCCAATCGGGATCAATCGAGCGTCAACGTTGATCGACTAGTGTCAACGACACCGCTGCGCGAGGTCGTCTGGCCCTGTATGCGTTGTTGCTGCATTGGAGCCCGATTTACCTTTGCCTTTATTGCGGGCAGCCGCTCGCTGGCGACCCCCTGAACACTCATGCAGGTACGGTTGCTGACACAGACAAATAGGTTTTCGTCAGTAGATTCTTGAACGATGCCGGGCTGCGGCTGCAGCCCGGTGGTTTCCTTGAGCTATTCGTTTACTGGGTTCAACAGCAAACCAGCTCTCGCAATTGCGTATGAAGCGAGTTTATTTAACGTTGGCTTCAGGCATGCTGAAGTGATCGTCGCCCAGATCCACATTGGGTTCGATATTGGTGATGGTGATGGACTGACCCACCGGCGCACCTTCAGCGGTGGTTTCGAAAGAGTGGGGAATCAACATTCCCGCTACTTCTTTGTAGTCGCCGATGATGGTGCTTACTGTCACTTCTACACCTTGGCGATCGGTTTTGCTCACTTCTTTAAATTCCAGGAAGTATTCGGAATCTAGGTAGGTATGAGAAACATCGCCATTTTTACGAGTAATTTTCAGGTGGTAAGCATCGGTGCCTTCCACCTCTTCCAGACCGACCAGCTCAACGCTGTGGCCTTTTTCTTTGTAGTCCACCAGCTCGCCGTCTAAGTCGGCTTGCTCTTTGATGTCTTTCAGTTGGTCGTCGGCCATGGGTTCAGGCTCGGTTTTACCCAGAAACGGCATAATGGCCCAGCCATTTTCACCGTCGTAGGCTTGAACCATTTTCATGCCTTGCAGTTCAAACTCCATGCGAACTTTGTCGGGACGAACCCACTCCATCAGAACCGGTGCTTCGGTGGGGCCAAAGCTGGCAACGCCTTGAAAGCGTGCAGATTCCAGGGACTTGATGGCCTCATAACCACCGCGGGCTTCGATATTTTTAGCGATGACTTCGTCAACAGTAAGCTCAGCCTGGGCGGCAAAGCTGAAAGAAGCAGCCATCACAAAAAGCGCAATACGTTTCATCAAAATCCCCTCAATAGGTATTTAGCTACGAGAATCACAGTCACGCAGCATATTAAATGTTGATCAAGAGTGCCAACATGTGCCGGTGGTCATGGTGCCCAAAATACGGCAGGAATAACTAGAATTTGAGAAATGCTGACCAACTTTGCGGCATTGAACATGGCGTTGGCTGGGCTTTGTGGTAAATGTGTATCAAGTGCTTTGGAGCGGGCAATATTTGCGCAAATGTGAATGTACCAACACCTAAGCGAAGCGGTATTGACAGCCATACACTAAAAACACACCTATCTATAAACACAAAAAGTAAAGCGTGGAAACTGCAAGCTGAAAAAAGAAAAGCCACGGTGCTAGGCAACCGTGGCAAAGCTAACGTAGTTTTACGAGAGTCAAAACGATCATAGCTTGTCTATACAGAGGCTATAGCGGCCGAGATCAATTACTGTGGCGTTTTATTAAACTCGATCTCGCCATTGAATTAGATCTCGCCATGTAGGCTAAAAGAATGCTCGGAGTTACTACTTAAACGCCGCAGCATTAACTCAGTGGCAGCGGCGGCCATTAATAAATGTGCCACCTGGTGTTGCTCTAAGTGGCGCTTATGAGCACCGCGTAAGATTTTTTGTAAACACGGATGGTGCAGCATTAACTCGGCATGGCCACCTTGCCAACGACGAATTAAACCTTTGTTTTCATGGCTTAAGCTCACGCTTTGCTGGCCATTATCTAAGGTGCTTACTTGTAACGACCAAGGTGGCGTATGACACAAGCGGTACCACCATTGCTTAAGCCATTTGGCGGCACTGGAATCGGGTATTGGACCCAACGCTGCCAAAGGCAGTGGCGGGCGGGCGGCAAGATCAAGGGTGCTGACTGAAGAAGTTGCTTTCATCTTGGTGCTCACTCATGGTTGCAGTCCGTACTCACCGAGAATGGCATCCACTTTCCCGGCCCGTTGGTTTACTGGTGTGTCATTTTCTAAAGCAAGATTAAAAAACTGTTTATAGCGCGGTTTATCATCGAGCTTGGCGAGCATTTGGAAGCTTTTGTGATCGTCAAAATAACGCTGCCAGGCATTGCGAACAGCGGCCCAATAGTCGGCAGTTTCGGCCCAATAATCCTCGGCCAGGCTCAAATCGATATGGTTATTGCGTTCGTATTGGTTAAAGCCGCGTTCGCGGGCGATGACGGGGTGTTCGGTATTGCGGTGTAAATCGAGCTTGTAGTTGTCTTGTTCGTGAATCCAACCGTCGGGCGTAATCACATGGCGATTAATGGCGACGAGTACGTCGTAATCATCACGCTTGGTGTACTCACGACGGGGCAGCGGGCGCCAAGTGGGTTCTGATTCCCACATGGATTGATTGTGTTCGTGATGCCAACGTCCTACGGCTTCATAACGCGGCCCGTCGTCTACCTGATAGACCGCCTGGCTCCATTGACCGCGGGCTTGGTCTTTGCTGATGGTTTCCCACGTCCAGGTGTCGTTGCCTTTAAAGCGCATTAATTCGCGGTCTTCATACACCCAGTCTTGTCGCCAGTGTTTAACCGGGCGGCACTCACTCACGGTTTTGGTGCGAAAGGCTTCGCCTTCGACTTTCTCTTGCTTACTTTCACAAGCCACTAAGACGTGCTGCAAAACAATCTTGTTGCCTTCATCGGCCACCACGGTAACCATTTCGCTGGCACCGGAATGGTAGGGCTCGTGCAAAGTGTAGCCAGGGCGTACGGCGTAGGTCTCGTTGAAATGAAAACCCACTTCATAAGAACCCGCCATGGCTAAGATGGCTTGTCGATCTTGTTCAAAGGCACTGGGTTCAGTGCCTGTTTCTGCCAGGGCAGTGCCAGCAACGCCCAGGCCCAGTAGGCCGCTAATCAGACCCAATGTGAGTAAACCCGCTGTGCGTCGTTGTTGAGCCAATAAGCTTGGTGTTGCTTGTTGCTGCTGCAATGACGATGCGTTCTTGCGTTTTGTTGTGTACATGTTCCTCTCCATGGGTAACTGGCGTTGTTAAGGCCTGTTGTGGCGTTGTTGTCTAGGGGGGGCTTACTTTTTTATTAATATCTCAGGCGGAATCGCGCACTGATATTGCGACCAGGGCGTAGTAACCGAACCAGCTGTGAATCATTAGCCGGGCGGCCTTGGATATCGGCCCAGTTAAAGTATTCTTTGTCGGTCACATTAAATAAGCCCACGTTCAGTGTGGCGCGTGGCGAGAAGGCGTAGTAGGCCGTTAAGTCCAGCACGCCATAACCTGCGGGTACAAATAAAGGATTGTCTTCGTTTTGATTGACACGGCTCTTGCGGTGGCTGGCAGTGAACAACAACTCAGCACCAAAGCGGCCGGACGGGTCATCGTAGGCAATACCGGTCACAATACTGGCCGGATCAACGGTGTTTAGCGGTACGTCGTCGGTGTCGTTATCACCGCGAGTCCAGTTGCCGCGAATAAAGGTGCTCAAACCCGGCAGCCAGTCATCTAAGAAGAATTGCGCGCTGCCTTCCACACCATAAATACTGGCCTGATCTACATTGCGTGATTGGAAAACCACCAGGCCTTGATCGTTAATACCGGCAAAGGCTAAAGACTCGATGAAGTCGTCGTATTCGTTATAAAAGCCTGTGACATCGAACGACCAGTTATTGCCACGGAAGCGGAAACCACCTTCGAGGCTGTCGCTGGTTTCCGGATCAAGATCGGGATTGGGCAGCGAGGTATAGCCGAACTGGAAGTTGGTGAAGCCCACATTGGCGTCATTAAACGGCGGTGCGCGAAAGCCCTGGGCGTATTGGGCGAAGAAGGTCCAGCGATCGGTAATATTGAACACCAAACCTAAACGCGGAGTGGCGCGAGTTTCGTTAATCGATACCGGATTAATACCGGGGTTATCTTCTAAGAAAATCGCGTCGGGATCGGGATCCAAGTCGTAGACATCAAGCCGCACTCCCGGAATCAGGGTTAAGCGGCCATCCCACAATTGGATCTCATCCTGGAAGAAAACACCCAGCTCCAGGATCTCTGAAGCTGGGAAGTCCCTGACCGGAAAGGCGTCGGGTCCCACCACCCGAGTGCGCTCTCCAGAGGCGAGATCAATCTCTACGCCGGTGCGTAATTGCTCGATATCGGTGAGCAGTAAATCGCTACCGGCCACTAAACGGTGCTTCAACGGACCGGTTTGGAATTCACTCTCGGTGATGAATTCGGCACCAAAGGTTTCGTTGTTGAAGCTGAAAATACGTTCACGTAATGCCGCACTACTCACGCCATTGGCAATTCGGCGGCGATTTTGTTCGGTAAATTGAGTGCTGCGTGTTTGCTGCCAAAACACCCGCCAAACCAAGCGCGATAACCAGGCATCATCGAACTGCATTTCTTGATCGATGGTGCCGCGAATTCGTTCTTGTTGATCGTCGGCCAGGACCGAGTCATTGATCAAAAAGAATGGGAAACCAAACGAACCGCTAAAGTCTTGAACGGTGCGTTGCGATAACACATCGGTTTCGCTTTCTAGGCTGGTGTAATCGAAGGTGAGGCGCAGGCGACCGCCGGGTACTTGATCGGTCACATACTTCACTAAGATGCTATCGCGGTTGGAATCCAGCGGGTCGTTTTCCACATCATCCAGCACAATGCCTAACTCGTTGGAATCGCGATGGGTGTAATGCACCAAAACTTGTTGATCGTCGCCTTTCCAAGCGCCGGTGGCAGCGCCTAACCAGCTGTCGTCGTCGCTACTGAAGCCCACTTTGGCCGCGCTATAGAAATTGGTGTTCGGGCGGTAATCGAAATCTTCAGGGTCTTTCGTGGTAAAGCTCACCACGCCACCGATGGCTCGGCTGCCATACAGTGTGGAGGCCGGACCGCGCAGAATCTCAGCGCGTTTGAGTAAATCCACATCGATCACATCGCGCCCGGCGTTGGAAAAATCGCCGATGGCAAAGCCATCGCTGACCGGTACACCGTCGATTTCGGTTAACACGCGGTTGCCGCCAATGCCGCGAATACGGAATCCGCCACCTAAACCAAAACGGCTGCCCTGGTTTGGCACACTGATGCCGGGTTCGTAACGGATGAGATCTTGAATATCTTGAATATTGCGGCGATCGATTTCTTCAGCATCGATCACGGTGACACTGCTGGCCACTTGGGATAAAGGGCGCGCACTACGGCTAGCGACAACGGTCACTGGTTCTAAACGGTGTATCTTGCCTTGGTAGTTATCAATGCCTTGTTGAAGTTGAGCCTGCTCTTGCTGCTCTGCTTGAGCAAGTTCTTGGGAATGTACATCTGCTGCTTGCGCACTGTTCACTGCCAGTGCCATCAGCATGGGCCAGCCAGCCATAAAGCCTCCGAATAATTATTAGTCTGCAAAACCTTGTCATCGAGATTCCGGGCCTGAAGGCCCGGTGATCCGGATGGCTGGCTGTCCTTAATAAATAAGGATTGGCTGGCTATTTGGTCAGGATAAGTCTATTTTGCCGCGTAACCCGCAGCCGGTATTCCTGTCCCGCATGGTTAATTAACACCTCGTTCCTACCATGGAACAAAGACTCACTGGTGTACCGAATAGGGGGCGCCGGTACCTCAGTAAATTCTTGGCGCTGCTCAACCGCGCGTGACTGGGAATTGGGTTGTTGTTGTTTCATGCTGGTAATGATAATCATTCTCATTTTTGTTTGTCAAGCATTCGATGATGAAAATTTGAATGAAGATTCTTATGTACATTTCAGTGCACAAAAAATTAAAAATCGCCAACAATAACTTCGTGTGAACGCAATCAATTCTGCTATTAGATTAAGAGTGCAGAATTGATTGCGCTTTAAGCGGTATAGCTTTGGTATCAACGACGAAAACAACGCTACGTTTAACGATGTCTGCTTGATCTGGAGCTAATCAATAACGACACCGCACATAGTTGCTAAGATGATTGAACAACATTAGGGGAGAGAACTTGTGTCGACCTTGTTTTTCATGGCCTCATTTGTGCTTTGCATTGTGGTTGGTGCTGCGTATTACGTTCAATTAAAAAAACTATTAGCATTACTTAAAGTAAAACGCCCCGAACTCTATGCCCAGGTTTATCAACTACACCCGCTCCAAGGTTTGGCCAAAGGTGACGAACGTAAGTTTTATCAATTTCTAAAAGAAGAAATCAGCGATTCCGATGAATTAGATGCTGCTAGAAAAAGAGTCAAAACGCTAATGACTGCCAGTATCGCACTGTTGTGGTTATCAATTT